>JBGSSZ010000214.1:0-18716 GCA_041736785.1 Limnoglobus sp. | reverse complement strand
CCCGAGATCGAACTCCGCACCGCCCGTCCAACGATGGGGGTAAGGGGGCTGTTTCGCATCCGGACCATCCCACCACGCCACAACCGTCCGACAGCTACAATCACGCGGAGAAGAAAGGCCCGTGAAAAATGCGGGTTAGCGATCACCACGGCGTTTCCATCATGTTGACGATCGAGCGGGCGAGTTGCTCGAAGCCGAGCTTCATGGCCGTCGCGTTCGACTCGCCAAGCTCGGGGATGGCCCGCGCCGTGGCGACCACGACCACGGGAATCGCCCGCTCTCGCGGACAGTCCGGCATCGGCGGCGGCAGGCTCGGGTCAAACGGTTCAACCACCAACGGCGGCGTCTGGCCGCTCCGATTCGACAGCACTGCACCCGTCCGAAGATCACGCCAGACCAGACTGACCGTGTAGACAAATTCGAGTTCCCGCGCGAAGTTCTGCTGCGTGCGGTTCAGGATGTTCTTCTCGATCTTCGTGATCGTGCCGAGCAGCTCCGTGTCGGCGGCGTCGCGGTTGGAACTCACCTTCCACGGCGTCCGCGAATTGATCTCCTTCACCACCGCCGATGTCACATCGACTTCCAAATCGCGATACGGAGTCGTCAGCAGGACCGTGTTCTTAAACACCGGCACATGCACCGTGCGGATGCTCGTGTCAAACGGCGGCTTGGTGCTGTAGCCGAAGATCTTGAAGTCGTTCTCCATGCGGCAGCCGAGGGCCAGCGCCGGGAGTGCGAGCAGGAGGCAACGCCGGGTCATCATGGCATGACCTCCACGGTCGTGGATCGGTTCCAGCGTTTCCAGGTCCGCCGCAGGTCTTCGAAGGTGTTGCCGGTCTTGGGCTGCAGTTCGCCCGTCTCGGCTAGCACTTTCAGTTCCTGCATGCGGGCTGTGGCGAGGTCGCTGTACTTCGTGCCGGGATAGCGGCGACGGACAATCTCGTAGTAGAAATACGCGCTGCCCGGGTGGCCGGTCTGCTCGTAGAACTGGGCCATTTTGTAGTCTTTGTCTGCCTGCTGGGTGCGGATGGCAAACTTCTGCCGCGTGAGGAAGTCGGCCTTATCATCGGTGCGGAACTCCGGCATCGACGCCTCTGCGTGATGCACGAGTTGCAGGGCCTCGGCGGCTTTCTGACCGTCGTAGGGCGAACCGCCCGTGGCATTGTTCTTGCACATGATCGCATACTCCGTCGCGATCGGACGCAGCGGGCTATCGGGATGGAATGAATGCAGCATGCTGAAGTAGTGGTCGGCTTCTTCGTAGTTGCCGCGGATGAACTTCACATAGCCTGCCCAAAAGAGAGCCTTGTCCACGTTCGGGCCACCGATGCCGTCGGTGCTGACGTGATCGAGGGCCTGCAAGGCCCGGCCCTCGATGTCGCTGGTCGGCTTGGTCCGGTCGATCGTGAACTGCCGCTTCACCTTCATCCACGACGTGCTCTGTTTGTCGCGCATCATCTGGATTTCGGCGCGGGTGTCATCGAGCCAGTAGTCTGCAATGCGAAAGATTTCTGTGGATGCCTGCTCGCGGTAGACGCCGCTCGGGTAGTCCATCATGAGCTTGTGGTAGGTGTCACAGGCGTCGGGATACTTTTTCGCAAAGCGGTAGCACTCGGCTTCCTGGAAGCGGGCTTTCTCGCAGAGTTCTTTGGGATTGCGATTGTTGCCGGCGAGCTCGTGCATGACCACGCGGGCTTCGTCGAATTTGCTCTCGGTCATCAGCACTTCGGCCGCCTGATACCGCTGTTCTGCCTTCGGGTCGTCGTAGGACGAGGTGACCCAGGTGCGAGTGGTCTCTTTGGCTTTCTGCTTGAGATTGGCAACGCTCTGGCAGCCGCTCACCGCCGCCACGGCGAGAAGGAGGAACGGGATTCGGGTGTGCAGTCCGCTCCTCATCGCGAGTCCTTTCACGGGTCCTGTTCGATGTAGCTCATCAGCCGCGGCCGTTTGCCGAGCAGCGAGCAGACCGTCTGGCTCAGGAGCGCCCGCAGTTCGCCACGCACGGCAGCGGTGGCTTCCTCGATCGTTCCGGCGGTCAACTGCTGCAATTCGTCGAGCCCGGCTCGCGAAATCCAGCGGCGGTCCGCCGCGGCCGCGTCGCAACTCGAGCAGACAATTCCCCCGGCCGCAGGGCTGAACTGCACGCGGGTGACGGTGTCAGGCACCGGAATTCCGCAGGCAGCGCAGCTATCGAGCCGCGGGCTATAACCGAGCTCCCGCAGCCAGACAAGCTCAAATGCCAGAGTGTGTTCAGCCCGCAGTTCCGGGAACTTCCGCAGTGTGTCGACGGCCGCGTCGTAGAGAGCCGGATGCGGGTCATAGTCCTGTGTGCCATCGGCAAGAAGCTCCGCGACGTAGTAGCCGGCATACAGTGCTGGCAAATCGCTCCGAAGAGCCGGGAACTTCTCCACAAGGCGGGCTTCCGTGAGCAGATCGAGCCCGCCGTGGTGCTTGCGGAGCACGACGATTTCGCAGACCGTGAGCAGGTCGAATGCGATTTCGAAGCTCGACTTCAAACGCCGCCCGCCTTTCGCGAGAGCCCGCACCTTGCCCAGTTCGCGTGTGAACAGCGTGGTAATCCGACTGGTCTCCGACCAATCGGTCCCGCGGATGACCAGGGCTGTGGCTTTTTCAGGCATAGATGCTTTGTAGCTCGTGCCGAGTCTTCGAGGCACGACTGGGTCCACGTCGTGCCTCG
This sequence comes from Limnoglobus sp., assembly GCA_041736785.1. Taxonomy (GTDB): domain Bacteria; phylum Planctomycetota; class Planctomycetia; order Gemmatales; family Gemmataceae; genus JBGSSZ01. The sequence continues at coordinate 16,018 of JBGSSZ010000214.1, read as the reverse complement.
AAGCTCAGCACGACCTACAACAAATGCATGACGATCTCAGACATGCGTCGTGACTACACTGCGGGCGGCCTCACGGAAGTGGAGGCCGGCGATGATCCGCTGGCGTTGTTCAAGGTGTGGCTGAGCCTCGCTGTTGAGTTGAAGCTGCCGGAACCAAACGCCATGACGCTGGCTACCGTGGGTGCCGACGGCAAACCGTCAGCGAGGATTGTGCTGCTCAAGAATCTCGACGACGGTTTCACATTCTTCACGAATTACAGCAGCCGCAAAGGGCGGGAACTCGACGCGAACCCGCACGCGGCTGTGGTGTTTCTCTGGGATGAACTCGAACGCCAGGTGCGAGTCGAGGGGGTCGCCACGAAAGTCAGCGACGCGGAGAGTGATGCCTATTTCGCCACGCGGCCTCAGGGCAGCAAGCTCGGAGCGTGGGCCTCCGAGCAGAGCGGCGTCATCCCGGACCGCGAGCATCTGGAGCGCGAGCAGGCAGCGCTGCTTGCCAAATATCCGGATGGCAATGTGCCGCGACCACCGCTGTGGGGCGGCTATCGGGTGATCCCGCAGGTGATGGAGTTCTGGCACGGCCGCCGCAGTCGTCTGCACGACCGCCTGCGATACACTCGCTTCGGCGAGGGTTGGAAACGCGAAAGACTGGCGCCCTAAAGTGGTATCGTAAAGCTCACCGCACCGGAGACGACCATGAAGCTCGCACTGTCAGCCGCACTGATGCTGACCACCATCCTCGCATCCGCCGCAGACCCCAGCAAGGAGACGACCGTGACCGGACCACTGCAATTCAAGATGAAAGACATCGACGGCAAGGAGATGGATCTGGCCACGCTCAAGGGCAAAGTGGTGCTGTTTGTGAATGTGGCGAGCCAGTGCGGTTACACGAAGCAATACACCGGGCTCGAAGCACTCTACAAGGCACACAAGGACGCTGGACTGGTCATCGTCGGCGTGCCGGCGAACGAGTTTGGCAAACAGGAACCCGGCACCGACGCCGAGATCAAAGAGTTCTGCTCCACCAAATACAACGTGACGTTCCCGATGCTATCCAAGGTCGTGGTCAAAGGCGAGGGCATCGCTCCGTTGTACAAGTTCCTCACTGAAAAAGAGACCAATCCCCAGCACGGCGGCGCAATCAAGTGGAACTTCGAGAAGTTCCTGATCAACCGCAAGGGCGAAGTCGTCAACCACTTCGGCAGCGGCGTCGAACCCGACAGCGACGAACTTACCAAAGCCATCAAGACCGAACTGGACGCGAAGTAAGGCTTCCCACGGGACCGGATCGTCTCGCAGTCTGACGGGTCCGGCGTACAATACACCGATGATTGCTGAACTGCCCGTTGTGACGGGACAACCCCTGTCGTTGCTCGACGCGAGCGACGACACATTGCGCCTGTGGCTGGTCGAGCGAGGGCAGCCGACGCACCGATTGAAAGCAATCCGGCGATGGATGCTGGCGAACCGTGCGGAATCGTTTGAGGCGATGACCGACCTGCCGAAGGACCTGCGGCCGCTTCTGGCGGAGTCATTTTCCCTTTTCAGCACGAGCGTTGTCAAGCATTTGAAGTCGTTCGACGACACGCACAAACTCCTCCTCCGACTCCACGACGGCAAGCACATCGAGAGCGTGCTCATTCAGGACGACGGTCGGGCCACGGCGTGCGTCAGTACCCAAGTCGGCTGCGGCATGGGCTGCGTCTTCTGCGCCAGTGGCATCAACGGTGTGGTCCGCAACCTTACCGTCGGCGAGATCGTCGAACAACTCGTCCGGCTCCGCAATCTCACCGATGCTCGCACAACGCGGCAGGATCGGGCCATTCGCCTGACGCACATCGTGGTCATGGGCATGGGCGAACCGCTGGCGAATCTCGACAATCTGCTCGAAGCACTGGCCATTGCCGGCGATGAGCAGGGTCTCGGCATCGGTGCCCGGCATGTGACCATCAGCACCGTCGGCCTGCCGGCCAAAATGCGGGCTCTCGCCCAGAGTGGAAAGCAGTATCACCTCGCGGTCAGCCTGCATGCCCCAAACGACGAACTCCGCACGCGGATCGTGCCGACCAACGCCCGGACCGGCATCAACGAGATCCTCGCAGCAGCGGATGAGTTTTATGCCACGACCGGTCGCCAGGTGACATATGAGTATGTCGTGCTCGGCGGTCTGAACGATCAGGCGATCCACGCCCAACAGCTTGCCGGGTTGCTCCGCGGCCGCAAGGCCCACGTCAACCTGATTCCCTGGAACGATGTCGTCGGCCTGCCGTTCACCAGCCCGCACAGCGCGGATGTTGACTTTCTGATCGCGACGCTGCGGAGCAACGGCATCAGCGTGAAAGTCCGCAAGCGGAAGGGGGCGGACATCGACGCCGCCTGTGGTCAGCTTCGTCGCAGCGAGGAACTCGGAACTCCGAGGGCGGAATAAGACTCTAATCCGCATGCGGCAATCCTCACTAAAACTCTCAACCCACACCCCACGCGCCGCAAGCATGACTGGCCAGACCAGCGCGATCATGGCACTTCGCGATCCGGACATCCGGCTCATGCTGCGGGTCCGTGACGCCGATGATGCGGCGGCGTTCGCCGAACTCGTCGAGCGGTTTCAGCAGCGGCTCGTCGGCATCATGAATCACCTCGTGGGGCGGCTCGACGAAGCCGAGGATCTCGCCCAGGAAGTTTTTCTCCGCGTCTACCGCACGCGCGAACGCTACACGCCGAAGGCAAAGTTCAGCACCTGGCTGTTCACCATCGCCAACAATCTCGCGCTCAATGCCCTGCGGGACCGGCAGCGGAAGCCGAACGTCCCGCTGGAAGTGAACGACTCCGGCCCGATGCCCGCCCAGCGGTTGGTGAATGTCCGCGACGCGCCCCCGACGCACAATCTCGCCCAGGAGGAGATGGCCGCAATCGTGCGGCGGGCCCTCGACGGGCTGAACGAGCGGCAGCGGATGGCTGTCGTACTGAATAAGTTTGAAGACATGGGCTACACCGAGATCGCCGATGTCATGGGCATGACGTCGAAAGCGGTCAAATCGCTTCTGAGCCGGGCCCGGGGGAAACTCCGCGACGCGCTCGAGGGTTATATTTACATGGACGGCGAAGCACCGCCGCGGCGTGGCGACGACGACCCCGAATAGAGTGAGATCATGGCGGCCGAGCCCGAAACCCTGGACGACGACACCTCGCCCGACGAGGATCTGGTCGCGTACCTCGACGGCGAACTCGACGCGGTCGATGTCGGCGCCGTCGAGACGCAGCTTGCCAGTGATGAAGCCACGCGGTCGAAGGCCGAGATCTACCGCAAGACTTTTGAATTGCTCGATTACCTGCCGAAGCCCGAGCCATCGGCCACCTTCGCCTCCCGCACACTGACCAAGCTCGACGCAGTCCCGACGAAGCCGCATGCCTCCGCGGCCAACTGGTCTGCTTCCAGGAATGGTCGTCACTCGCGTCGGTGGTTCACGCTGGTCGCGTGGTGCCTCGCGGCCGCGGTCGCCGGGGGCATAGGCTACTTCGGACACCTGCTCGCCAAGCCCCACCTCGAAGCCCGGGCGGCTCCGACGAGCCAGCAGGTGCGTTTGCTCGAACGACTGCCCCTGACCATCGGCGTCGACGATCTGGCTTTCCTCCGCAAGCTCCAGGCGAGCGAATTCTTTGCCGACCCGGAGGGTGAAGCCGAGCCGATGCAGGCTCCGATGCCAGCCGAGAGCGTGAGCTCAACGGAGTTGTCGAAGCTCGAAGAGATTTTCCGAAAGTTACCCGCGGCGCGTCAGCAGCAACTGCGGCAGTTCGACGAAGACTTCTTCGCACTCGATGCCGCCACGCAGGCCAAACTGAATCAGGTGCTGGAACGCTACGCGGTCTGGCTGCACCGCCTGCCGGAGAACTATCGTCAGGAGGTGCTCACGGCTCCCGCATCCGCGGAGCGTCTCGAAGCGGTGCGACGGATCCGTGTGCGCCAGTGGCGGGAATCGCTGCCCGCCGCGGTCAAAGCCCGCATTGCGGAGACGGCCGATGCCGAGGAGGCGTCCCGCATCCGCGTGGAATACAAGCGACACGAAGCCGAACGCCACAGCGACTGGCAAACGATCCGCCAGGAATGGAGCAACCACAAAAACGATGGCAAGCCGTTTCCCTTCGACAATCCCGCACTTGTGAAGCAGGTCGAAGAGTATGTCGCCACCGTGCTCAAGCCACGCCTAAATCCGGGCGAACTCGCACGGCTCGAAGACTATCGCAAGGAGACTGCGACGGGCGGTTTTCTGGCGTGGAAGCTCTACGGCAACGCGATCCTGCAGGCCGATACTGTGCATCCCTCACTGCCGCAGTCGAAGTCGGGCAAGCCGATCGTGCGGGTGGAGGATGTGCCGCAGGAGTTTCTGCGCCGGCTGCGGTCGCAGGGTGCCAGCCCCAAACCGGTGCGAGGGAAGCGGGACTTCAAAGAAATGCCGCAGCATGGCAAGTGGCCCGAGTTCGCGGAGCTGTTGGCCGCCGAGGCGGCTTATCGCGGCATCACGGTGCCCGTGCCACTTGGCCCCAGCCGCCCCGGCGAGTTCACGCCCGAAGTGGAAACGGCGTTGAGCACGCTCCTGCCGAAGCTGTCGCCGCGGGATCGCGGAGAGCTTGACAAACTGCAAGGCAAATGGCCGGCGTACCCGAAGCTGTTTCTGGATTTTGCCCGCAAGCACGACTTGACTGTCCCGGGTGTGTCGCTGCCCGGCCCGCCACTGCAGTGGGCGAAAACCTATCTAAATCGCGGCAAGCGCTAGGCCACGGGATTGGTCAATGTGCCGATGCCGTCAATCGTGATCCGCGTCACATCGCCAACCTGCAGCGTGAACTCATCCGGCGGCACAATCCCCGTGCCAGTCAAGAGCAGCACACCATGCGGGAACTCATTCTCGCGAGTCAGCCAGTCCACCAGACTGCTCGGTGTGCGGTTCAACTGGCTCAGGCTCGTCGAACCTTCGAACACGGCAGTACCACCGCGGTGAATCTCAAGCTGAATCGTCACCTCAGCCAGCGGCGGCATCGCCTGCACCGGTGTGACGAGCGGGCCGATGCTGCACGAGCCAGTGTAGATCTTCGCCTGCGGCAGGTAGAGCGGGTTTTCGCCTTCGATGTCCCGCGCGCTCACGTCGTTGCCGATGGTGTAGCCGACGATGCGGCCATCCGAACTCACGACCAGGGTGAGTTCCGGCTCGGGAACGCTCCAGGTGCTGTCGGCCCGGACTCGGATCGGCTCGCCGGGATTCACCACACGGGCTGGCGTCGCTTTCAGGAAGAGCTCCGGCCGCGCTGCGGTGTAGACTTTGTCGTAAAAGACCGTGGCACTGCCGGACTCTGCCTCGCGGGCCTGCTTCGAGCGCTGATACGTCACCCCCGCAGCCCAGATTTCCTGATGATCGATCGGAGCGAGGAGGGTGAGTTCGTCCAGCGGCTGCGGCGGGATCGCGGGGTCGACCAGCGTCCGGGCCAACTCACCAGGATCGGGCGTCGCCAGCAGATCGGCGAGGCAGCGCACGCGCGGATCGCGCGACACGCTGAGCGGATAAGCAATCTCGTTTTCCACCAGGACCACGAGCACCGCACCACTGGCACGGCGGACTTTGGCAAACTGCATGATGGCGCTTCCGACGCGGACAGTCTTAGGGTAGACGCTGCCCGCCGGGAACAAACGGCAAATCACCAAACGACGACAGCGGCGTGTAGATGAACTTGCCGGGCCGGCCCGTCATCGTCGCATCGGCATCGCACTTGAGACAGGTGCCCGGAGGTACGTACGGCAGCAGCGCCTTGCACAGAAAATGCGAAAACGGGGTCAGCAGTTCCTTGCCCGTGGAGGTGCGGTGGCGACCCTCCGGCACATACGCGGTGGCGGGCCTGATTCCACGCTGCCGGGCCACGTCCAGAAAGTGCTCTGCCTGGGCACCGAGATTGAATTCGTCACGGCCGGCGTAGCCGACGAACATTGCAAACTCGCCGGGTTGAATATTCTTTGCCACGAGCATCTCGACCGGATTCACGGGACCGAGCGATTGCAGACCGTCGGGCGGATGGCGACCGAGCAGCGGGTCTGTGAGCCGTCGCTCGCGCACCAGCACGAGGCCATGGTAGAACCGACCAATCACACGCTGACGGCGGAGGTGATCGCGCTCCATCACGCAATTCGGGTCGTAGGGGCGGAAATAGGAATCGTGACAATCGGCGTAGCGGATGTCGAGCGGCGGCAGGATGCCAGCGAGCACACCGAAGCTCTCCCGATGCAGGAAGCCGATGGCGAAAGCACCGTAGCCCCCCATCGATGCCCCGGCCAGCACGTGAGCTTCCCGCTCGGGTCGGATGCGGAAATTCCGCTGCACGAAGCCCCAGACATCCTCGAACATGTAGTCCTCGAAGCGGCCCGCTTTCGAGTTCATGTAGAAGCTGCCGTTATTGATCAGCGAGGGCTTGCCGCGGATGCTGCCGTCCGGAGCCGCGATCACCATCGGTGGAAATCGCCCTTCGCGGATGCCTTCATCAAGCACGGTGACGAAGTCGAGAAACGTTTTTTCATCCTGCCCGAAGCCGTGCATCCAGATCATCACCGGGAACGCGGTGATGCCGTCGTAGCGCGGTGGGAGGTAGACGTACATGTCGCGCTTCTGGCCCAGGGCGGCGGAACAGATGCGGTAGTCACCGTCGTGGTTGGCGGTGTAGTCGAGCAGTTTCCCGGCTAGCCCGCGATTGATCCGTTCGACCTGCTTACGCGTGCAGAGGTGAAAGTAGTCGGTGACCGGTGCGGCGGGTGCCGCGTTCGCCGCCAGCAATACGAAGAGAAGAGTCGCGGCCCAGCGCGAACGACAGTCGACTCGGGCCACGGTGTCACTCCTTGAACTGTGTGTGCTGTCATCGACGTGGCACAACCTGCGAATCAACCTGCAGAGGCCGAGAAGAACAGACGCCGGGCTGTGTGGATGGTGAGCAATCATTCTGCGGCTCCTGTCGCGGTCGCGAGGCATTCGCGGGCCGCATCGAGTTGACCGGTCGCAACACGGGCGCGGGCTTCCAGCACTGCAGTTGCCAACGCCGGCGTGTAAGGCACGGCTTCCCCCGGCATGGGAGGCTCCCGTACAAGCAACCGCACAATCGCGCCAATCAGCGCGGCCAGACCTTGGCCCGTCTTCGCCGAGACTGCCAGTGTGTCGGGGAACGCCTCTGCCAGATCGCACTTGTTCGATACGACCAGGTGCGGCACGAACCCCGCAGGCTCGACAGGTGCCGTCGCGTCGAACACCCAGACGATCACATCTGCGGCGGCGAGAACCGTGCGGGCCCGTGCGATGCCGGCAGCTTCCAGCGGATCGCGGGAATCTCTCAGGCCCGCAGTGTCGGTGAGTTCCACGGGCCAGCCGTCGAATGCCACCACCGTGCTCACCGCGTCGCGAGTCGTGCCAGCTACCGGCGAGACAATCGCACGTTCATACCCCGCCAGGGCGTTGATCAGTGAACTCTTGCCGGCGTTCGGAGCACCCGCGATCGCGACCTTCCACGGCTGAGTCAGATGTCGCGCCAGCGGTGCGAGTGCAGCGAGGCGATCGAGATTTTCGACCGTGGCCGTGAACGCACCGCTCAACTGATCGAGCAGGATATTCGCAGTCCGGAGCGTCGGTGCCTGCTGAAGCATGGACCACTCGTCTTCATGCGTGGAGATTACAGCGCCCCGCAACGCAATCTCCCTCAGCATCAACTCAACGATGGCCCGGCCGCCGTGGCAGTGAATCTCAATCACAGCCTCATCCACTGCAGTCAGCACGACATCGTCGCCCAGCAAACGACCGAAGCGGAACTGACCCAGTGGGGGAATCGCCTGCGAAAACAACTCCTCCGCAATTCGCACCGCCTCTGGGCCGCGAAGCTCGATGGTCGCAATCGCACCTGTGCCCGGCGGCGTCAGCAGGGTTGCCGTGGTCACGGCAGATGCTCGGCCACCAGACGCAAACCCTCGAGCGCCAGCGTCGGTTCGAAGCGGACTTCATTCCAATTCGCGGCGAAGAGGAAGTCGCGAAAGATGTCGGCATCGCCACCGGTGATGAAGATGTCGAATGGTTTATCGGTCTCGGCCCAATCACTGATCATGCCGTCAGCGGCGTGGACAATCGCCCGCGTGATGCCCAGGCTGATGTTGCCTTCGGTGCTGTTGCTCCATGCCACGCGTGGCAGGAAACGGCCAACTTCGACCACCGGAAGCTGTGCCGTGTGGTCGTTGAGCGATTTCGCCATCATGCGCGGCCCCGGGAGAATCGCTCCGCCGAGGATCGTGCCGTCAGCTTCCAGAAAGTCGATGGTCATCGCCGTGCCGACACTGATGGCCACGGCCGCCATCGGGCGATCGCTCTCCGCGTGGGCCAACCGCGATGCGGCGTAGGCGTTCACGAGGCGATCGGTGCCGACGCGGTCGGGTTCGTCGGCCCGGGTGTGCAGGTTCGGCACGTGGTCGTAGATGTGCCGGTTCGTCAGCGTGACGCACTCGATGCCGCGTTCGGCGAGCCACTCGCTCACTCGCCGAGCTGCTCGCGGAACCACGCTCGCCATCAGCCAGCGCCGATTCTGAGACGGCCATTTCGCGAACTGCGTCTCCCACGCCGTGAGGTCGTCATGCGGCAGCGAGACATGCTGAGCGATCGCGCCATCGACCACGCGACCCCACTTCATGCGACTGTTGCCGATATCAACCACCACCGCCGGTGTCATGATCCTTCCTCGGTTCGGATGGCACTGACCGTGCCGAACTCCGTCTGCGGTTTCGCGGCTTGGGCCTCCTCGCGCTTGATCTCCGCGATCAGGCGAGAAATCTCACTGACCACCAGTGGCAGCCCCGCGCCCGTGACGCTCGAGATGGCGAACACTTCGTGCCCCAGATCCGCCGCGAGCCTCGCTCGCACTTCGTCGCTGCCTGTGATCTCGCTCTTGCTGACGCAGACGATCTCCGGCTTGCTGGCGAGTTCCAGACTGTACAGCGTGAGTTCCTTGCGGATGGCGTGGTAGTTTTTCACCGGATCGCTTTCATCGCTCGGCAGCGGTTCGACCAGATGCACCAGCACGCGTGTGCGCTCCACGTGCCGCAGGAACTCATGCCCCAGTCCGACGCCCGCATGGGCACCTTCGATGAGCCCCGGGAGATCGGCGACCACGATGCCCAGATCCCCACCGACGATGCCCAGGCTCGGGTGCGTGGTCGTGAACGGATAGTCGGCGATCGCCGGCGTGGCCCGTGACAGCCGCGAAAGCAGCGTGCTCTTGCCGGCGTTTGGGAAGCCAATCAGCCCGGCGTCGGCGATCACCTTGAGTTCGAGCGAGATCCATCGCTCCTCGCCATCCTCGCCGGGCTCGAACTGTCGGGGTGTGCGGTTGGTGCTGGTGGCGAAGTGGATATTGCCTCGCCCGCCGCGACCGCCTTTGCCGACGGTGACTTCGTCGCCGATGTTCACCAGGTCTTTGAGCAGATTGCCGCGATCGCGGTCGCGGATGATCGTGCCGGGGGGCACGGGGATGATGAGGTCATGGGCCGACTTGCCGCTGCAGCGCGACGTGCCGCCAGCCTCGCCACTGTTGGCTTTCCAGTGTTTCTTGGTGGTGAGTGGTGCGAGATTGTCGGCGTTGGCCGTGGCGCGGATGATGACAGAGCCGCCGCGGCCACCGTCGCCGCCATCGGGCCCACCGCGCGGGACATACTTCTCGCGGCGGAAGGAGACCATCCCGCGGCCTCCATCGCCACCTTTGACAAACAGTTCAATGCGATCGACAAACATAGCAGGAGTTTTCGGTGTTGGGTATCAGAGGAATGCTGCGAGCCACTCGCTCATCTTACCGAACACCGAACTCCGAACACCACATGCCTGGGGATTAGTGCCGATGATACGGGCTGCGGTGATAGTGCCCGGGATGGTAGTCGTAGTGCCCGTTGTGGTAGTCGTAGTGCCCCGGCACATAGTAGCGTGGCCGCGGCTGGTAGTAGTGGGAGTTGTAGTACTGCGGACGATAAACCTGCGGCCGGTACACGGGTTTGTAGAAGGGCCGGGAGTACGAATACGGCGAGGCGAAGCTGGTGCCGCCACTGATGGTGACGCTCAAACCGGGGCGGGCGAAGGTACCCTGATAGAAGTTCTGAGCCGAGGCGGTGCCGCTGAGAGCCACGGTGGCGAGGGCGGCCAGACTGAATGATGCCAGACGCATGATGCATCCTCCCTTGAGTGGGACAGCGCCGCTGCCGCTGTCTGGACAAAGGATGCATTTTGACTCAAGACTTGCGCAATTTTTACCGAGGCGATCACATCCGCTCAACCACGCGGATCCCTAAAAGGTCGAGTGTTATCTGCAGCGTGCGGGCGACGAGGTCCACTAGCACGAGCCGGCTCGCTTTCAGGTCGGCCTCGCTCGTCAGCACTGGGCATTGCTCGAAGAACTGGCTGTAGGGCTTTGCCAGATCCCAGAGATAACTAGTCAACACATGCGGCAGCGATTCGTTGGCGGCGGTCTCGATTGCCTCGTTGAAACGCAGCAACTGCAGCGCGAGGTTCCGCTCCGCACGTTCGGTGAGGCGGACATTGACATCGCTGCTCCGCAGGACGGCTTCATCCACGTCGCCTTTGCGGAAGATCCCCCGGCAGCGTGCGTAGGCATACTGCATATACGTCGCGGTGTTGCCGTCGGTCGCGAGCATTTTCGCGGGGTCGTACTTGTAGTCGCTAGTGCGGTTCTGGCTCAGGTCGGCGTATTTGACGGCCCCGATGCCGATGGCGTTGGCGATGTCCCGCTGCGTGGCCTCGTCGAGATCGGGCACGTCGTGGCCGTGGGCTTTCCGCTCGTTCATACTCGCGGTGTAGCGTTCCAGGCCAAGCTCCTCGGCTTCGTCAAGCAAGTCGGCGAGTTCGAAGCTGGTGCCTTTGCGCGTCTGCAATGGACGGCCATCTTTCCCGAGGACCGAACCGAAGCTGATGTGCGTGAGTTGCATGCTCTCGTAGCCCGCCTTCGCCGCGATGGCGAAGAGGGTGCTGAAGTGGTGCCCCTGGCGGAAATCGACCACATAGAGCACGCGGTCGGGCTGCCACTGCTCGCGGCGGTACTGGATCGTCGCGAGGTCGCTGGTCGTGTAAGTGAAGGCACCGTCGCGCTTGCGGATGAGGCTGACGTGGTCCTTGCCGGTGCGGACGATGATCGCACCGCCGTCGCCGATCTCGGCTACGTTCTTCGCGAGCAGGTCGTCGACCACGCCGGCGAGCATCGGGTTGTAGAAGCTCTCGCCGTGGTAGTGGTCGAACTTCAAAATGCCGAGGCGGTCGTAGATCTGGTAGATCTCAGTCATGCATGCGGGCATGAAGAGCTTCCACAATTCGAGATTCTCCGCGTCGCCGGCGTGAAGCTTTGCAGTTTCGGCACGGCAGGCTTCCGCGATCGGATTGACGGCGGCCTCTTCATCGTCGCCGCCGATCAGCTTGCGCACTGCGAGATAGAGCCGTGCCAGTTCGCGGAGCGGATCGCGGTCGAACGCAGCGGCGTCGCGAAGGTTTTTGTATCCGTAGATCAGAATGCCGAACTGCGTACCCCAGTCGCCGAGGTGGTTGTCGGTGATGACGCGATGGCCGAGGAAGCGGTTGATGCGGGCGAGTGCATCGCCGATGACGGTGCTGCGGAGGTGGCCCACGTGCAACGGCTTCGCCACGTTCGGCGAACTGTAGTCGATCACGATTGTCAGCGGCTTGTCCGCGAGGGGAATGCCGAGTCGCTCGTCCGCGGCGATCTCCTTCACGCCGTCGGCCAGGAAACTGTCCTTCAGCCGGATGTTGATAAACCCCGGCCCGGCTATTGAGGCGCTCTCGATCACCTCGTCCGTCGGCAGAACCTCGATAATCTCCTTTGCGACCTCCTGCGGCTTGCGGCCGAGGCTCTTGGCCAGTGCCATCGCCATGTTGGCCTGGTAGTCGCCATGCTCCGCGTTCCCGGCTGGCTTGATCATCGCCAGATAGTCCGGCACCTTCGCCGGATCCGCACCCACAGCCAACAGTGCCGGCTCGAAAAGGGATTTCAACTCGTGAATCAATGTCATTGCGAATCCAATAAAAGCGAGCCGCAGATCGACGCAGAGAAAACGCAGATCGGAGCCAAATCTGGTCTGGTTTGATCAGCGTGGTGCGGCGTCGATCTGCGGCATTTCTTAAGAAAAGCTGCAGATTCACGCAGAGAAACGCAGGTCGGAGCCAAATCGGGTCTGGCTTGATCTGCGTTCTCTCTGCGTCGATCTGCGGCTCTTCTTATTGCTGCCAGTCCACTTTCTTCGCGTCGGCCCAGTTTTCTTCGAGGCGGTAGTAGTCGCGGGTGTCGGCGTCGAAGACATGCACGAGGATGTCGCCGTAGTCCTGCACGACCCACTTGCTCGACTCGTAGCCACTGACGCCGAGGCGTTTGTCGCTGTGCTTCGCCATGCACGCATCCACTTCCTCGACGATGTTGTGCACCTGCCGTCGGCTGGCCCCGGTGGCGATCACGAAATAATCGAACTCCGTGGTCACCTCGCGCAGGTCGAGCACGACCACGTCCGTGGCTTTGTTTTCCACAGCGACGCGGGCACAATCTCGGGCACGGGTGATGCCGTCAGCAAGGGAGATGCGGGAATTCGACGGCGGGGTGTGGGCCCCATACGGCATGGGTGTGGGAAGTGCGACGGTGCTCAAGTGGCCTCCTTCAGCGAATGCCTCCGGATTGCTCAGGCCGCGGCGCTTCAGCGAATCGGCTCGCTGCTGTCGTGGGAGAACCTCCGAAGGAGTGAATGACGCTCAATACCATCATCGACTCTGGCAGTGTCTCTTTCAATACGGATTTCCACATTTGCGGGCCGGATTTTGATGAGCTTTCGGAGAGTTTGAGGCTTGGATCGAACCTTTGCCCGCATTCCCGATAGATTCAGCAGCATGAGTGCCAAAACCGAACGCCATGTGTTGATCGGTCCCGCTCCGATGCGAGCCTTGGAGCACGTCTGGGGACCGCCGCTGGTCGCCGCGGGGCTGACGCCGAAGCTGCCGCCGATGGCCCGGCAAATGACGGAAGCCGAGCTTCGCGAACAGTTGCAGGGATGCGTTGCCAGCCTCGGAGGTTCGGAGCCGTACACCAGGAAAATCCTGACAGAAGCTGCCGCCAACGGATTGAAGATCGTGGCCCGTGCCGGCGTGGGCTACGACGCAGTTGACGTCGCCGCGGCCACCGAGCTCGGCATCGTCATCGGCTACGCCCCCGGCAGCAACCACGAAGCCGTCGCCGAGCAGACGCTCCTCTTCGTGCTGGCTCAGGCAAAGAACCTGATTGGTCAACACTTCACGACGCGGGAGGGGAAGTGGCCCCGCAAGGCGATGCAGCCGATCCGCGGTCGCACACTGGGCATCGTCGGGCTCGGCCGCGTGGGCAAAGCCACCGCACTGCGGGCGAAAGCCTTCGACATGACCGTCATCGCCGCGGAGATCGCCCCGGATCAGGAGTTCATCGCGAAGCACGGCATCACACTGATGACCTTCGAGGAAGTGCTGCGGAACGCGGACTGGGTGACGATGCACACGCCACTGACGCCGCTGACGCGGGCGATGATCAATGCCCAGTCGCTGGCGCTGATGAAGCCGACGGGCTTTCTGATCAACACCAGCCGCGGCGAAGTTGTGAGTGAGCACGATCTGGCGACAGCACTCACAGAGAAAGTGATCGCCGGGGCCGCGCTCGATGTCTTTGAGGATGAGCCGTTGAGGGCCGATCATCCGTTCACAAAACTTGAGAATGTGCTGTTGAGCGCGCACACAGCGGGCGTGGACAAGGCGAGCCAGGAGAACATGGTCAGGTTCGCCGCGGAGTGCATCGCGGACTACATGAGCGGCGTCTGGCCCGGTGAACGCGTTGTCAACCCGGAAGTGCGGCACTGATCGGCGGGGGATAGCCAAGCACTTCGACCTTGTGCCCGCCGGCGGTGAACGTCATTCCTGCATCGATGTGCGGCCGCTTCAAGTAGCCCAGTGCCAGCGGCGCACCCAGGCGCGGCGACACACACGACGAAGTGACAACGCCGACTTCGACGGCGTCGAGCATAATCTTGGTGCCGTGCGGCAACGTGCCGCCATCGAGCACCTTCATCGCGAGGAACAGGCGATTGACCTGCCCGGCGCGATCGCGGCTCATCACAATCGGCTCCTGACCGATGAAGCAACCTTTGGTGTAGCAGACGGCCCGTGCCGCGTGGGCCACTTCCATCACGAAGCGGTTCTCGTCGATGTCCTGTCCGTAGACCGGTGTGCCGGCTTCGATGCGGAGAGTTTCGAACGTCTCCTCCGATCCGAGGGTAGCCCCTTCGCTCTGCAGGTGCAGTCGGATCGCGGCGACTTCTCCGTGCCTGCAGAAGAGATCGTAGCCCGGCACGCCGAGGCAATCCCGCCGGCGCACGCTCGCAGCCAGACTCCCCATCGCGCATTTCGCATGTTGGAATTCCTGCAGCCGCGTGCAGACGAGATCCTCGGCACCCGGCCCGGCGATGTGCAGAAGCGACTCCTTCGCGGTGTGGTCCTCCAGCTCGACCGCTTCGGATATCAAATAGCGATCGAGGTGAGCGAACAGCTTGGCACCGTAGCCGGGAGCGGTGTCGAGTGCGAAGTGCTCGCGATCGAACCGCCGCAGGTTGGCATGGAAGAGCACCTTGGCGCGATGGTCGCAGAAGTAGGTTTCGCAGCCGCCGCCGATGGGAAGATTGACGGCGTCGTTGGTGCTGATGTTGTTGAGGAAGCTGGCCGTCTCGGGGCCGATCAGCGACACGATACCCGTGTCGGCGAGATCGAAGAGTGCGACAGTCTTCAACGCTGCGGTATAGTCGTCAGTCATGAAATCCTCAGAAGCGGAACTAGCAGTGGTCAACAGATCAGAATCTGTCCGCCGCCGTCGAGCAATCGCTGCAACTCGGCTTCGCTGCTGATGGTGGTGGCGAACAGTTCTTCCGCGTCCTCCGCGGTCATCTCGCCGATCACGAAGAGCGACGCGTGCGTGGCGGCTTCGGCCCATTTGATGGCGTCCTGCCAGCCGTTCGGATGCTCTTTCCGCAGCGGCCGGATCGCTTCCGCGGCATCGTTGGAGGCCTTCAGATAGTCCATCGCCGCGGGGAAGTGCGTGTGCGGTTTGAGGACGACCAGGATGCGTCCTTCGCCGGCGACCATGTTGGCCGCACTCGCGACTGCGGCGGCGACGTCTTCAAAATGTGCACTCGCCGCGGAGACGACCACCGTGTCGGGGACTTCGCTCAGCGAACGTGAGCTTGCTTCGTCGCGGCGGCGGCTCGCCTCCTCGCGGGAATCGGTCATCCCGGCCAGCACTTCCAGAATCTGATTCTCCGGCCCCTGCAGGACACGCACGAAGAACGGCGTGCCGATGAGCCACATGCTTTCGTTCCAATCGACTTTCCCAGCGGATTTCTGGTACTCCGCGTCGCAGAGCCCCGGCACAAGCAGGCTCTCACCGGGAGCGTCGCCGGGCCGATGGCCGCAGAGCACAATCACAAAGTCCGCTTCGTGCGCCGTGCGGTTCAGGTAGATGCGCTCGTCGGTCTTGGTCGTGGCGAGGTAGCCGAGCTTCTTGCGGTCGTACGGGTGGTGCAGTTCGGTCTTCACATCGGCGAACTCATCCGGCAGATCGTCAATCCACTTCTGCGGGCTGGCGGGGTCCGGTGAAATCAACGTCACCGCGTCGGCCTGAATGCCGGCACTGTCGATATGATCGAGAATCCCCGCGATCATGTCCGCCAACTGCGGCAGGCGCTCGTCGAGCACAATTGCAATATGGTCATCAGGCGTCAGGGCCCGCCGCAACGGCTCGAAGTGCCACGGGGCATCGAGTGCGGCGGCTACAAGCTCCCGCGGACTGGCGTCGGGCTCGTCCGCGGCGGGGAGCGCAATCGCGTTCATTTAGCTAAGACACTCACCCAAGGGGCAAATGTGATCTTGCTGGACGAGCCGACCAA
>JBGSSZ010000168.1:0-10345 GCA_041736785.1 Limnoglobus sp. | reverse complement strand
CTCGCGGATCTTCTCCGACACGGTGACGGCAAGCGATGCGAATGTTGCCGCGGCAGTGCTCTACGCCTCCGGACGCAACAAGAGCGGCGTAGGCAATTTCGCAAGCGTTGATGTGATGAACAACTCCTGGGGCGGTGCGGGCAGCACCACCGCCATCACGGCCGCGTTCAACTCCGCGACCAACAACGGTCGCGGCGGGCTCGGCACCGTCAGCGTCGCCGCGACTGGCAACGACTACCGCGGCTTCATTCTCTATCCCGCATCGCTGGCGGGGACCAATCCCGGCGTGATCAGCGTCGGCGGCTCCAACAACAAAGACGGCCGCGCTCAATACTCCAACTACGGCAGCCATCTCGACCTGGTGGCACCGACCGCGGATCTGCGGCAGGATTATCTCTGGATCGACACCACCGATCGCGTCGGTGGTCCCGGCTACAACACCACCGACTACACCGGCATCGGCTTCGGCGCGTTCGGCGGCACCTCCGCGGCGACACCTGTGGCCGCGGGAATCGCCGGGCTCATCATCTCGCAATCCGAGGCCAAGAGCGTGCCTCTGACGGCGGGCGACGTGCGAAACCTGCTGCGAAACACCACTGATCTCATCGCCAGCGAGTACGCCCACCGCGACAGCTACGACCTCATCACGGGCGAAAATGTGGAGTTCGGCCGCGGTCGCATCAATGCCTTCACCGCAGTCGACGGCGTCGGCAAGCCCGAACTCTCCGTCGTGAGCACCACCGCGGATCTGGCCAACTCCTCGATGGTCGACCTGGGCCCGGCGATAGTCGGAGCGAGCATCACGAAGACCTTTCGCATCCGCAACGCCGGCACCAGCGACCTGATCATCAGCAATTTCAGCGCCAGCGGCAGCGGCTACAG
Organism: Limnoglobus sp.; assembly: GCA_041736785.1. GTDB lineage: Bacteria > Planctomycetota > Planctomycetia > Gemmatales > Gemmataceae > JBGSSZ01. The sequence goes on along the minus strand of JBGSSZ010000168.1, from coordinate 9,463 downwards.
CATCGATTCCCCGTATGCCGGGACGCTGAAATTGGGCGAAGCCGCGACCTTCCGTGTGCGCTTGTCGCCGACCGCTCTCGGAGTTGCCGCGGGGAGCATCAGTTTCTCCAGCAACGACGCCGACGAAGGCACCTTCACACTCAATTTCACCGGCACCGGCGTGATGGGGAACGTCACGGGCCATGCGTTCGAAGACTGGAACGGCAACGGCACACGCGACGCCAACGATCCGGGCCTGGCGGGTCGCAGCGTCTTCCTCGATGCCAACGGCAACGGCTTGCTCGATCGCGCGAGCTTCACCGCGACCCCCAACGCCGCGATCCCCGATGCCAACACAACTGGAGCGATCAGCACGCAGGTCCTGAGCGGCCTGACTGTGCCCGTGCACAACGTGACGGTCACGATCAACGTCACGCATCCCTACGTCGGCGACCTGGTGATCTGGGTCGTCAGCCCCAGCGGGCAGGGTATCTGGCTCGCGGCCGGTACCGGTGGAAGCGGACAAAACTTCACCAACACCACCTTCAGCGACACTGCCGCCGCGTCGATCACAGCGGGCAACGCACCCTACACCGGCAGCTTCCGCCCGCAGATCGGGAATCTGAAATCGTTCGATGGTGAAGACGCCAACGGCACCTGGTATCTGCTCGTCGTCGACGGCGGCGGCGGGGACACCGGAACATTCGAGGATTGGACGCTGTCGATGGACGCGGAGCACGCCACCACCACTGACAGCGACGGTGCCTATGGCTTTGGCGGCGTGGCCAACGGAGCCTACAGTGTCCGCACCACGACTCCCAGCGGTTGGACGCCCAGCGGGTCTGCGAGTCACCCCATTACCATCACCGCACCCGGCGACAGCTTCAACAATCAGGACTTCGGCAGCGGGAAGAACAATCGCGTCTATCTGCGGGCGTTCGATGACGCGAATGCCAACGGCACACCCGACAGCGGCGAGACGGGCGTCAGCGGCCGCACGTTCTATCGCGACATCAACGACAACGGTATCCTCGATGGCGAACCGTCGGTGCTCAGCATGGGCAACGGCAATGCGTTTCTCGATCTACCCGCCGGGTTGAGCCGCGTGCGGATGACCCCGCTCGCCGGATGGAAATTCACCAGCCCCGGCGACGGTGCGATGCAGATCACCGCGGCAGGCTCGCCGATCTTCGATCGCACCTTCGGCACAACGGAAGCCATCTCACCGACTGCGAGTTTCACCATCGACGACGGCAGCATCCAGCGTTCCATGGTCGCGACGGTGCGGATCGACTTCAGCGAGCGAGTTTTCTTTGCCGGCGACGCCGCGGATGCTTTCACCGTGACCGGTCCGGGCGGACTTGTACCCTTCACCGCCAGCCTCGACAACAGCGGCAGTGCCACGGTTGTGACGGTCCACTTCGCCGGTAGCTCACTTGCGGATGGCCGCTACACCTTGGAAGTGACTGCATCAGCGATCACGGATCTTGCGCAGAATGCTTTGACACCACCGGGCGACTACGAATTCCATCGGCTGTATGGCGATGTCGACGGCAATGGCACTGTCGGTGCACAGGACTTCGCCGAGTTCGGCAGCACGTTCGGAAGCTCAACACCTTCAATGAATTACCGCGAGGACCTCGATTTTAACAGCGACGGTACGATCAGCTCCATCGACTTCGCGGAGTTCGGCAGTCGATTCGGCGTCACGATCTGATTTTCTCCCGCCTCACCTGTTAACCAATCGCAACACAATGTAAACCGTGCTGTTTCCCGGCAGGGCTTCGATCTCCAGGCCGTGAGAATTGCCACATGATCGAAATCGCAGAATGCAAGACGAAAATAGCCAGCATGTTGGAAACTGCCCATTGTGGCATCGGCGTTGCACTGAAATTGCTGTGTGGCCAAAGTTCCGGTTGTAGCGATTGCACGAAAATTAACATTGAAAGCTGTCGTGGAATCGCTTACTGTGTACTTCACGGAAGGCTTTGGCTCCTTCCCTCGTTGCTGTTACAAGGAGTCTCAACGTGAATCTGCTTCGCAAGGCGTTCATGGCCGCAGCCGTGCTCTTTGGAGCCGGAACCGCTGCCCGCGCCGACATTATTATCGATGATTTCAGCGCACCGACGCCTGGAATCACTTATCTGATCGCCCTGACCGATCCGAACCCGAGCGTTTTCAATACTCCGAACGTTCAGCCCGGCATCGACCGCAGCGTAACGTTGACCGTGAGTTCGCCGGCCACGCCGTTCGCCAACTCGATGAGCGGTGATATTGGCGGTGCCGCCGGCATCTTTACGATGTCGTTGAACAACTCAAGCTCCGGCAACGCAGCGATCAACTACACCTTCGCCAGCTCGACCAACTTCGTGCCGACGGGCATCATGGGCAGCCTGCAGTATCTGTCGTCCGCCGACGCCGGGTTCGGGGCCAATGTGCCGCTGAACTTCGTCATCAGCACCGCATCGGGCGATCTGTCGTTCAACACGACCATGAACCTGACCGCGACCTTCACCCCGACCGATGTGCCCCTCGCCAGCTTCGTGGGTACCGGCGACCTGACTCAGGTCACGGGCCTCAGCATCACGATCACGGGTGGCCAGGCTGCCGATGTCGCACTTGACTCGATCAGCATCACCACACCGCAGGAGCCTGATCCTGTGCCCGCTCCTCCTGCCGCACTGCTCGCTCTGCTCGCGCTGCCCGCTTTGGGCCTGCGGAATCGTCGCAAGAACAAAGAGGCAGCCGCAGCGTAATTTTTTGCTGGCAATCGCAAGCCGCGATTGTTAGACTCTCGAAGGGTGTGGTTGTGCCCGCAACCACACCCTTTGTCTGTTCCGGGCCACCGGGATCATTGCTATGAAATGCCTGCTCGCCCTCGTCGTAGCATCCATTCTGACGGCTCCGGCCACAGCCGCGTTCATCGTCGTCGATACCTTCAACAATCCCAATCCCGGTACGTTCTATCTACTGGCGACAGGTTCGCAGATGCTTGCCCCGCAAGCCACCGGCCTCGGCTCCACGCGTACGACCACCATCACCGTCGACAACGGCGTGGGTGCCAATGCGGTGTCGGGCACCGTTGGCTTTGAGCCGTTCTTCAACGCTGGCGTCTTCGACTTCAATACCAACGCACTCTCCCGCGCCTCAGGCACACTGCACTACAACAACTTCACGGGTAGTGCCGGGAACTTCTTCGACGGCGGTATCCCGGCGTTCCTGAACCTCAGCTTCCTCAACCTCGATCCGGGGATCAACATCTCCACGAACAGTCCGGCTGCCACCATGCCCGTGGATATCGCGATCTCCACGACCAGCGGTTCACTGAACAACTCGCTGCTGCTCGGCTCGTCGCCCGGTCCGATCTCCTATCAGATTCCGTTTGACTCCTTCACGGGTGCCGGTGATCTGTCGCAGGTGATCAGTGTCACGCTCACCTTGAATGGTGGTCTCAACCAGCGACAGGCGAGCGACTTTGTCCTCACTGGCGTGATTGTGGAAAACATCGCCGTGCCGGTGCCGCCGACAGCCCTCCTCGCGCTGACCGGTCTGCCACTGCTGGCCCGCCTCCGTAGCCGCAACTGAAACACTTCCACTTGCCTTGCACCGCGATCGTGCTGCATGATGAGCCATCCTTGCGGTGGTCCACCGATGCCGTCCGATGCTGCCATGATCTCGTACGCTCAGAACTATGAAGACGTGGTGCTCGACCGCGTCTTTCACGATCAGCCCACGGGCTTCTACGTCGACATCGGTGCCAATCACCCCGAACACGACTCCGTCACGAAGCACTTCAGCGATCGCGGCTGGCGAGGTGTGAACGTCGAGCCGGGCCGCTATTACCCTGACCTCGTGTCACAGCGACCGCGTGACACCAATCTCAATATTGCCGTGTCGGATGCGGCAGGGCCGGTGACCTTCTACGAAGGTGCCTCGCCGGGCCTGGCCGGGCTCGTGCCCGATGTGCCGGAGAATCTGCGGCTGCTCGTCGGTGAACGCACAGCCCGCACTGTGCCAGCACTCCCACTCCATCAGGTGCTGAGCCAGTACGCGCCCGGCACCATCGATTTTCTCAGCATCGATGTCGAAGGGCACGAACATGTCGTCCTCGCAAGCAACGACTGGACCCGGCACCGCCCGCGGGTCGTGATCGTCGAAGCCACGCGACCCGGCACGAGCACTCCGTGCCACGAGGAGTGGGAAGACATACTGCTTATGGCCGACTATCACTTTGCCTACTTCGACGGCCTGAACCGTTTCTACGTCCGCGGCGAGGATCGTAAGTTGCTGCCGCGGTTCGGGCCGCCGTGCGTGTTCGATCGTTATGTGAGTGTGGAGCTGGCCAAGCTGCGGGCCGGTGATCCCGTCGTGAGTGCTGCGGTGAAGGAACTGATGGCCGAGCGCGACTATCTCACACGCGCCGTCGACGAGCAACGCCGCGAACTCGAGCGACTGCAGACGCTGACCGCGAATGTCGGCGATCGTTCACTGCGGCTCGGGCTCTGGATGGCCCGCAAACTCACGCGAATCAAAGGCACCTTCGCCCGTGCGGCGTAAGAAGAACAACTATGCCCCGCACTGACGATACCCTGCTGCGTGCGTTTGCCGGCGTGCTGCTGGGCTATGTGGCCCTGACCTCTGCCATCGTGCTTTTCCCGCGACTCATCCATAGCGTGCTGAGCTTCGACGATCTGTTCCAGCCCGCCAGCTTCGCCCCGACGCCGCTGTTCATCGCCTTGATTCTTTGCTTCGCCGCAGGTTCAGCATTGGTCGCGGGCTACCTCTGCCGCATGGTCGCCCGCAATCGCAAGCCGGTGCTGCTCTTCGCCGCGATCATCGGGATCATGTGTTTCTTCACGGCGATCTTCGCGTTGACTGTGCCGAACGCGCAGCCGCAACCACGCACGGGCAGCGAGACCCTGGACGTGGTTCAGGGTCAGGTGATGTCGCAGCAGCCGACCTGGGTGACGCTGGGTCAGCCGGTGCTGGTGGTCGCGGGCATTCTGATTGGCGGCTCGCGCCGCCGGCTCAAGTCGCAATCGTGAACTCACACAACGAACGAGTACGGATGCCCAGATGACTGTCCCCACCGAGATGCACAGCCACGACGAACTGGTCGCTGATGCCAACCGGCTGCTGGCGGGTGCCACACCCGAGGAGATCCTCCGCTGGGCCGCGGCGGAATTTCATCCGCGCCTGCTCATGGCGACCGCTTTCGGAGCCGAAGGCTGCTGCCTCATTCACATGCTCGCCGAGATTGAGCCCGCGACCAGCATCATCAACATCGACACGGGCTATCAGTTCGCCGAGACGCTTGACGTGCGTGAGGAGATCGCCCGGAAGTACGGCATCCTGGTCGAGTATGTCCGGCCCGAGCAGAGCGTCGTGGACTATGAACTCGAGCACGGCGGCCCGCTCTACGGCCATCGCCCGGATCAGTGCTGCCACGACCGCAAAGTGCTGCCCCTGCGACGAGCCGTCGAGCGATTCGCTCCGCGGGCCTGGATCAGTGCGATTCGCAAGGATCAGACCTCGCACCGCGCAGTCGCCGGCGTGGTCGAGTGGGATCGCAAATTCGGGCTCGTCAAAGTGAATCCGCTGCTGCACTGGTCCAAGAAAGACGTCTGGGGATTCATTCTCCGTCACGGCGTTCCGTACAACAGGCTGCACGACGCAGGTTACCCGAGCATCGGTTGCCAGCCCTGCACGCGGGCCGTGCGGGCCGGTGAAGACGACCGCGCCGGTCGCTGGGCCGGCAAGGTCAAAAAAGAGTGCGGCCTGCACGTCGTTGAACACTCGGATGGTTCAGGTATTTAAGAGCAGGAGACAGTGATTATGCCCGATCTGATTGAAGCCCACGGCGGCCTCGGAATCATCAATCGCACCGTCAGCGACAACGACGCGCCGGCGTTCCGCAAAGCGGTGCCCTGCACCACGGCGATCCCCGTCAGCGATGCCGACCTCAGCACGCTCTACCGCATCGCCGACGGCGGGCTCTCACCGCTGACCGGACCGATGGTGAAAGCCGAATACGACCGCGTGCTCGAGGAGGAAGTGATCGAGCGTGGCGGCAAGAAATATGCCTGGACGATCCCGCTCGCCTTCCCGGTCGAGGAGAGCCTCGCCAAACAACTCACGGTCGGCAGCACCCACCCGCTCAAGAACGACGCCGGCGTGATCGTTGGCACGCTCGACGTGCAGGATGTCTATGAGTGGGACAAGCCAAAGTACAACGCGAGTGTCTATGCCACGCCGCGGGTCGATCATCCGGGTGCCCGCATCGCCACCAGCGACCCGCGGACGCACCTCGTGGGTGGCGAGGTCAATGTGCTGGCTCCGCCGAAGAACAAGAACTTCGGGGATCTGGTGCTCACGCCCCGCGAGGTCCGCGATCTCTTCAACGAGAAGAAGTTCCAGCGCGTGGTCGGGTTCCAGACCCGCAATGCCCTGCACCGGGCTCACGAATACGCACTCGTCGTTGGCCTCGAACGCCTCACGCGGGCGGGATTCTTCACCGGGGCCGTGCTGAATCCACTGGTCGGCGAGACCAAGTCCGACGACGTCGACGCTGCCACGCGGATGAAGACCTATCGCGCTCTCATCGACAACAAAGTCCTCGGTCAGGGGGACATCGACGAGGAACTCTGGAAGGGCGTCGGCCGCAGCTTCAGCGATCACGTGCTGCTGCTGGGGCTGGATATCAAGATGTTTTACGCGGGGCCGAAGGAGGCGGTGATGCACGCGATCTATCGTCAGAACTTCGGCTTCACCGACATCATCATCGGTCGCAAACACGCCGACGCTCCCTATGACGACAAAGGTGAAATCTGGGACGGCCTGGCCGCACATCGCAAGTTCGACGAACTCAAAGGTGAACTCAAGATCCAGCCCGTGAAAGTCGGCTTCGCGGCATACTATGCCGAGGCCAATCGCGTGCGACTGGTAGAGGAGTGCCCGAAGGAGTGGAAGCCCGTCAGCATCAGCGGAAGCGACCTGCGGGCCCAACTCGGGCGCGGCGAACTCCCCGACCCCCGCATCATGCGACCCGAGACCGCTCAGGTGTTGATCGAGAAATACGCACAGACTGCGTAAGTGAATGGATCGCGAATTCAGGAGTGGCCGGCATGACCCCGCAGAATGCGAAAGTGATTGACGAGCTCGCCTGGGCCGATCCCGCACTCAAGGCCCGGCTGCAGCAGAACCCCCGCGGCGTGCTCCTGGAGCGCGGCATCAACGTGCCCGAGGACCTGCCGCCGCACGTCTACCACGAATGCGTCCGCATCATCTGTCTGCTCTGGGTCGACGGGCAGATCGTGCCGTTCAACCGCTTCCACATCGACCCGATGGACGAAGGCTTGCTCTTTGGCCGCGGCGTCTGGGAATCGACCCGCACGCTCAAAGGCGTGCCGTGGCTCTGGCCTCAGCATCTCGACCGCATCATCCGCACCGCCAAGATGCTCGACATCCCGCTCGATCCCAACCGCCTACCCGACACCGCTCGCGTGACGCAGTACGTCCGCACACTCAGCCCGCAAGATGTGGTCGTGCGGCTGAATGTCAGTGCCGGCCGTGGCGGGATGCCCGGGATGGTCTGGATGAGCGCCAGCCTGCGACCGATGCCCAAAGCTTCCGTGCGGCTCAAGTTGCAGACGAGCCTGGTCACGAAAAACGAGCCATACCTGACGTGGAAAACCTTCGCTTATGCCAGCCGTCTGCGGACAAACCAGGTCGCGTTCGATGCGGGATTCGACACGGCTCTCATGTTGAGCCCCGAGGGGAACGTTCTCGAAGCCTCGCACGCCAACATTTTCCTGAAGCTCCCCGAAGGCTGGGTCACGCCGAGCCTGGAGAGTGGCTTCTTCCTCCCCGGCACACTGCGGCAATTGCTGCTGCAAGAGGCACCCATCAAGTTCGCGCAATCGGTGATTCCCCAGGCGCGACTGCCCGAGGCGAGCGAAGTGTTCCTGACCAACAGCAACGTGGGCATCGTGCCGGTGGAGCAGATCGACGATGTGAAGTACACATCCGGCCCCGACACGGCTTCGCTGGTGAATTGGCTGAATCCGCCCGCGACGAGAATCACCGCGGGACAGTGATCCCTACGCTGCGAGCAGCACGACCCGCGGCGGCAACTCCACCGCACCCAAGTCACTCAGCCGCTCGCGAACCGTGGATTCACTCATCACTTCGAGCAACTCCATCTCACCTGCCACGGCGGCGTAGCGGCGACCCACCAGCCACTGCCGTGGATACGGCGGTGGCCCAGCCAGCAACACACGCTCACCGTTCACCCGCGGCATCGTGCCAAACGACTGATGCTCCCACTGCCAGTGTTCATTGCCCGCGAACCCCGCTGGCAGACTTCCATCACTGCCCAGCGCAGCGGGCGCGTAGAACTGATACTTCGCCGTCGCCGTGCTGCAGTCGGGATCGACGGGCTCATAACGGCAGGCATCGGCGAAGCGGGCATCGAGCCCGGACTCGGGCAGATGATCGGCGAACAGCAGATGAAACTGCCCGAGATCGGCGAGACCCCGCACCGCGAAGCGCCACCCGCGAAACTCCTGCGGCATCAGCACCACGACCGCTTCGTCATCGACCACACTCAGCAACCCGCTCAGATGCCGGCAGCGGGTGTGCATGCTGGCGATGCTGCGGAGCCTGCGGACGAGTTCGGGCACGGCCCGTGCCGCATGGCGGACTTTCACATCCGCCGCCGCCAGCAGGTAGGCATCGTCAACCAGATCGTGCAGTTCGGCCCATGCTGCCGCAAGATCGGGTCGACGGCGGGCGACGGTCACCGCTTCGGGCGAATCGGCCAACGCCGGCTCAGTGGTCGCTGCCGGTGCATGAAAGAAAAAGAGCGGCGGCTCGCCCGTAGGTCGCTGCAGACCGCGGACCTGACGAGCGAACTCGATCGCGAGGGTCAGTCGCTCGGCCAGCTTGCGAAGCAGCGGCAGCGCCGCCACTGCGACATCGACGGTGCGATGGGGGACAGGCGCCAGACGCGGGCTGAATTGCAGAAGATCGCGAGACATTGGCTTCCGTCCTCCATGACGAACCGGTATTAGGTCAGTTTTGCGGCCCAAACGCAAGCCGAGCCATTGGAAAATTGCCGTCACAGCTGTCGGGCTGTCCGGTCTTCGGACACGACGTCTGCGGGCAAACTGGGGAGACCGTCTTGTAGAAATTGGTGCTGCGGACCGTGTCTACACACTCTTCCCGCGCACCGACGAGATATCGAAGTGAGTGAGCGGGCGGTCATTGGGCCGCTCAATGCGGTCGCCACGGCTTCTGGACCTGCGAGGACATCGCCGCGGCACGCCTCCAGGCCAACGCGTTCGCCCGACCACGCGGCCCCAACGGACCCTCACCGGACGAATCCTGGAACACCCGCGCTTCCCTCTCGCACGATCACAGGGTATCATTCCGCCATGCGGTCGAGGACCATCGATGCACGGTACGACACGAACTCGGGGTGCCC
>JBGSSZ010000116.1:0-7857 GCA_041736785.1 Limnoglobus sp. | reverse complement strand
TCGCCGATGGTCGGCCGTACCTCGCCATGAAGCTCATCAAAGGGCAGAGTCTCGACGAGATGATCCAGTCGAAGCAACCGCTGGATGTGCTGGCGATTTTCGAGCCGGTCTGCCGAGCCATCGGCTACGCCCACGCCCATGCCGCCGCTGCCGATGAGCTCGCCAAGGGTGTAGCCCGGCAGCATGGGCGCAGCTCGGTTCGCTGACGCCATTGCACTGGGTGCGGTCTGTGGCGTGGTCGCATCAGCCGGCGCTGTGACCACGCCGGGGTTGTCAGACGGAGTTGCGGGCGGTGACATGAGATCACACTATTTTGAACCGGATCACAGTACCACTCGATTCTGCTGGTTGTCCTGCGGGGCAATCACCAATGTGCAGCAATAAAGAATGGAATGTAATTTGTAGCACGCGGTGCGGTCGTGACTGCCAGCGGCGAGTCTCAGACTTCGGCAGGCTTACCGGCTGTTAATGTGAGTACGTTGATTTCGGGTGGACAATTGAGCCGCATCGGGACACCCGCTTCGCCCAGCCCGCGCGAAACGTACACCTGCGACGCCGGGCCTTGGACCAGACCGGCTCGATACTTGTCCCCGTACCGCGATGGTGACCACGCAGAACCCAGCCGCGGAAAATAGGCCTGACCGCCGTGCGTGTGCCCACTCAGAATCAGACTCACGCGCGGATCGGGGCTGACCTCAGCGTAGTCCGGGTTGTGCGATAGCAGCACAACCGCCGCACCTGTGGGTACACTCTGCAACGCCAGCTTCAGATCGGGCTTGCCCCACCACAAGTCATCCACGCCGGCCAGCCACAGCGTCTCAGTGCCCACTGTCAGACACGTTGCTCGGTTCGTCAGGTCCGTCAGTGAAGTCGAAACGATCACATCCCGGTACACACGCCCGGCGTCCTGCATGTCGTGGTTTCCGGGCACGGCGAACACCCCCAGCGGAGCCTGAAGCTGCGACACGGCCTCCAGGCACGGTGGTAGTTGCTCTACCGTGTGTGTGCCTTTGTGGGCGAAGTCACCGACCAGTGCGTACATATCGGCGTTCAATCCCTGAGCCAGTGAAACTGCATTGCGGATGAACTCGATGCTGACGAAGGGGCCATGGTGGAAGTCCGCAAGGACCGCGATCGTCTTACCCTCAAACCCTGGCGGCAATAGTGGAAGCGTGATTGTCTGACGGCGGATCCGGATCTGGGAAGCTTCCCAGAAGCCATAGGCCGTGCCCAGACTGGCGGCCCCCGCCAGGACCGCACCGCCGCGAAGGACTCGACGGAGAAATTTACGCCGGTTTGGCTTCGGGGTTGTTGGCGTCAAAACAGGATCCATCCGTGTTCCTTAATAGAGTTTGTTAGGGCAAAGCCCGCGTTAGTGTCGGCTCACTTCGACGCAGGCACCGCCCAGATCTGGACCGATCCACCATTGCTGCCTGCTGCCATGGACTGGCCGTCGGGACTAAACGCCACTTCGGTGACAAAGTCGCCACAGTCGAGAGCTAGCTGTTCTTTCCCCGACTCTGCGTCCCACACCCGCACCTTCTTGTCTCTACCGGCTGCGGCCAGCGACTTGCCGTCGGGACTGAACGCCAGACGCGTCAGCGAAGCTTTGAGCCCTTTCACCGGATGCGTTTGCTTGCCGGTGCCGAGAGCCCACACGTCGACCGACGCTCCTGTATCCTCGATGATGAGCCCGGCTGGAGTACCGCGGCTGCCGGCTGTGAGCGGTACGGCCACACGCGTGCTGTCCGGACTGAGCGCCACGTCAGCCGCCGACACCCACTCGCCATACTTCGTCTTCGGTTTCACTGCGAAGTTGTGCAGCACTTTCCAGGTCTCAGCGTCCCACACCCACACCTCGCCCGACTCCTGCAATTCGCCGCCGGCCCCGCTGGTACCAGCGACGACCATCTTCCCGTCTGCACTCCAGACGACCGAGCTTGCGGCAGTCGAGAGTTTGTCGCTCTGGTGAATGATCTTGCCGTTCTCCACATCCCAGACTCTGACAACGCCGCCTGGCAAGCCGTGCCTTCCACCCACAGCCGCGACCGACCCCGCAGTGGCCAAACGCTTGCCATCGGGGCTGAACGCCATCGCATAGACATCGGGCCGGAATGCCGACTTCTGCCCGCGGTCCAGAATCGGGTCGAAGGTGACCAGAGTCTTGTCGTCGGCCACGGTTCGGATTGTGAGTTTGTCCCAGTAGTGGATTGCCACGATCTTCAAATCCGCGGTGAAGGCGACAACCGGAGCGCCGTATCCCACGCGGGCAATGTTCTCCACGATCGAAAGTTGTTTCCCGGTGACGGGGTCCCAGACTCGGATCGTTCGGTCTTCACCCGCCGTCGCCACGGTCTTTCTGTCGGCGGCCCACGCAATAGTTGACACTGCTTTCGAGTGCCCTTGTAGCAGGACCGGCTTGGGTGGCTCGGCTGCGACCCCGATGTCGACCCCGATCGCCAGTGAGGTGACGACCAACAACACACGCAGAGCTTTCATCGCGGACCCTCCTATTTCGGCTGATTATAGCCGTGGACGAGGCTTTGCACCGGACAAGTGATCCTTGGGTGTTCAACAAATGGCAATTGCGAGCAATCGATCAATCCGTGGCGCTGGCTTCGCAGATTGGCAGATCACTGATACCCTCGGACTTGAAAGCCGCAATTGCTCTCGACTGCCACGACACCTGTTGGCATAGTCCCGCCCGCATGGAGGGATTGCGAGTGGCAGTCGCTGCGCTGGTACGCATACGGTTTGCGTCCAAGGTAAACTTGCTCGCTCGGCTGCGGCGAGCAGTGGCTTTCGCCTGCGGTCTGATCGCGGCCGCGATCGCGATCCTTGCCTGCGGTGAGATCTACCTGCGACTGACGCCGCCAGGCGACCTCGCGGAACACCTCGGCACGCGCTCGCCAAGAACAGGCCCATTCCGACCGGATGCACGCTACGGCGCACAATACCGCTCGCTGCAGGCACTCTCCGACGACAACCCCGGCAAGCTCGCACCGTATCAGCACCTGTTCAACAACCCGCAGCCGCCGAAGGTCTGGGCGTTTTTTGGCAGTTCGTTCGCCCAGGCTCCGGGGATGCTCGCCGACACCGCTCGTCAGTTCGTTCCCACACGCACGACGTTCAACCTTGGAAAGAATGAGATCCTGCCGCTGCGGTTCGCTCAGGCAGAGTTGCTGCTCGACCAGGGCATGCCGATGGAGCGTATTTTCGTCGTCGTGATTCCCCTCGATGGTTACTTCTTCGCGATGCACAGCCTCGATCAGATTCGAGTGACGGCAGGCGGCGGCATTTCCTACGACCCGCGATCACCGGCTGTCGGCGGAGCACTCGTGCGGAACAGTCGGCTGGCACTCCAGGGTTGGACGCACACAGGTCTGCACGTCAATCAGCCGTTCTATCGCGTCCGCCAGTTGAACACTCGCTACGACGGCCGAATGCTCGCGGACTTCGCAGCCGCATTCGGGCACTTCGCGGAAGCTGCAGCCCGACATCGCGTTCCAGTGACGGTCCTGCTGCTGCCAAACCACGAACAGACGACGCGGGGTGCAGGCTTTGCGTTTCAAGATGCAGTCGCACCAGTGCTCCGCGAACAGGGATACGATGTATGCGACGTGCGTGAGGAGTTCCTCGCGTACCCGGACAAGCCTGCGCTCTTCATCCCGGACAAGCACTTCTCAGACACCGGCAACCGGCTCCTGCTGGCAACCGTGTTGAAACACTTGAGGACAGTCGACCCGACGACGCAAGACCTTCCTGATCATCGGACGGTGCACCCGTGAGCTTCGAGCAGAAGCCATTCCTGATCCTGTTCCTGGTGGTGTTCACCGCATGGTGGGTTGTGCGCCGTCGCGAGCGGGCCACGGTCGCTCTGCTGCTGAGCGCAAGCCTGCTGTTCTACGCGTACAATCACTGGTTTCTTCTGCCGATCCTGGTGGCATATTGCGTGATGAACTGGTTGGTGGCCGGGCGGCTGAGTCGCAGTCCCAGGCCACGTTGCTGGTTGACGGTTGGCGTCGGTTTCAATCTGCTCGTGCTCTGCTATTACAAGTACACACCGCTGCTGCTGCAAAGCATCAATGATGCACTGCCGGGTATGCTCCCGCAATTGCCTGCGAATGCCTTCGAGACCTGGAGCATCCCGTACGGCATCTCGTTCTATGCGTTCACCGGTATTGCCTACATGGTGGATGTGTTCCGCGGCACCACACCTGCGGAGTCGAGCTTCTGGCGGTATTCGCTGTCGGCTGCGTTTTTTCCGCACCTCGTCGCCGGGCCGATCCTGCGACCACACGAGTTCCTGGACAAGGTCCGCCCGGGTCAGTTGCCCACCGAACCGGAAGCCCGCGGCGAAGCACTGTGGCTGATCGCACGTGGCTTCTTCAAGAAGCTGGTGGTCGCCGACCGCATCGGTATTGCCATCGATCCGTTCTTCGCGCACATCGACGACCCGACGACCGCGGGGGTCTGGGCGCTGCCCTACATATGGCTCTATGCTCTGCAGATCTATTTCGATTTCTCAGCGTACACCGACATGGCTCGCGGGTTCGGGATGCTGTTCGGGTACCGATGGCCGGAGAATTTCAACCGACCGTATCTCGCCACGTCGGTTACCGAATTCTGGCGGCGCTGGCACATGACGCTCTCGCTGTTTTTGCGCGATTATCTGTACATCTCGCTCGGCGGAAACCGCAAAGGTCGCTTTCGCACCAACGTGAACCTGATGCTGACGATGCTTCTCGGCGGCCTGTGGCATGGAGCAAGTTGGTCGTTCCTCGTTTGGGGCGGCCTGCACGGGACATTCCTGATTCTGCACAAGCAATGGACCGGTTCGCCACTCGCGGACTGGCTCAACACGCACAGCGAATGGGTGCGGAGGATCTGGTACGCCGTCGCTCTGCTGGTCACGTTCCACTGCGTCTGTCTGGCGTGGTGCTTCTTCCGTCTGACGGTGTTTTCGGAGAGCATCGCATGCGTGCGGAAGTGGGTGGACTGCGACCCGGCGAAAATGTGGGGCGGTCCGTGGTGCGATCCCGCCGTGTGGCTCGCGCTCGGGTTGTATCTCGTTTTGATGGGTGCAGCCGATGCGTGCCGGCGACTGGCAAGTCGACCGGGTGAGCTTCAGAATTCGTTTGCAGGTGGTGCCGTCTGGGGCGTGCGAATCGCCACGGTCATGCTGGCGGTGCTGATCGCACCCAGCGGGGCGCAGTCGACGTTTATCTACTTTCAATTCTGACTTGGCATTGGTGGACGACTGAATCGAGGTGCGGGTAGCGTGTTCCGACTCACAGCAACACTGCTCTTCACGAGTTCCGTGGACAAACAAAACCGGCCGCGTGGGTTGCACACGGCCGGCGAAGGTAGTCACAAGCTCCGCATCAGATCGTCAGTCCGAACCGTCCGCCGAACTGGGCGAAGTCGGTTGAGCCGTCGATGGTGCCGTCGTTGTTGAAGTCGAACGCACTGACGTCGACGCCGGGCGTCGTGCCAAACACGGCTCCGAAGGCGGCGAAGTCGTTCGGGCCGTCCACAGTGCCATCGCCATTGATGTCGCCGAAGATGCGGCGGATCTGCTGAGCGGCGATGTTCGGGTCGCTCATGTAACTGCCGATCTGCAGGCGATAGCGACCATCGGCCAGCGATCCGAACTCGACCACGCCGGGGATGTTCGGCGAGCCGTCGGCATTGGAGAACGTGAGCACGAGGCTGTTGGCCGTGCCCTGAGCGACGTTGATGAGTCCGTTGGCCCCGACAGCACCGGTTTGGATGGTGGTGCCTGCCGGGCCGACTTCCGGATTGATCAGTTGGATGGCCCCGAGGCTGTTGAAATTCGCCGCGGTCACCGGGCTGGCAAAGGTCACTTCGATGGTCGTGATGCGTGACCGCTGTGCGTTGCCGTTGTTGATGGTGAAGCTGCTGACTACGGGCGTGGCCGACTGGACTTCGAACGCACCGATGTCCGACGCGCTGCCGGAGACGCGGGCGAAGCCCGTGCCGCGCTGATCGAACGCCAGTGGGCTGGTGGCAGTACCCGCGTCGATGGCGGTGCTGCCCGTGCCCAGGGCGATGGTCGGCGTGCCACCGCCGTTGTTCATCAACGTGCCGAGATTGAGGCCGGCATCACTGATGTTGCCACTGGATGTCCCTGAAGGCGTTCCGCTCGTGATGGTGCCGACAGCGGAGTTGTTCAGGTCGAACGTCGTCGCACCGCCGAAGAAGAGATCCGTGGCGGCCGTGCCGGCTGCGTTCGAAGCGATGATGGTGTTCAGAATTGTGGTGTTCACACCGCCGAAGATGCGGACGCCACCACCGTTGCCGGAGGCCGAATTCCCGACCACGGTACTGCTTTCGAGTGTGAAGCTATCGGTACCGGAGTAGATCGTGATACCGCCCCCGACGCCCGCGGCGGCAGTGTTGCTGGCGATTGTCGAATTGCGAATCACGATGACGCCGCCGAGGTTGGTCAGGATGCCACCGCCGCCGTAGGTGGTATCGCCGGACTGGGCCACGTTGTTGTCGACGGTGCTGTTGAGAACCGTCAGGTTGCCGCCATTGATCGTATTGGAGATGCCGCCGCCCACGCCGCTGGAGGTATTTCCAGTCACCCAGAGGCTGTCCAGCGTGACGTTTTCGTCGGTGAAGTCGATGCCGCCACCGCGGGTGGTTGTGCCACCGCCCGCTGCGAAACCGCCCGTGACTTTCAGGTCCTGAATGGTGACGTCGATCTTCGACGACGGATTGTTGATGCGGAAGACGCGGCTGGCATTGTTGCCGCTCACGGTGAGCATGTCTGCACCGGGGCCATCAATGACCAGTTCTTCCGAGATCAGCAGTTCACCGCCGGTGAGCGTGATCGTCTGAGGCGTGTTGAAGAGCGGCCCGAAGATAATCTCGTCCGGTTCGACGGTCGTGTTGGCGATGCCGATCGCGTCCCGCAGCGAGCCAGGACCCGAATCGTTGGTATTGGTGACGATGAAGGTACCGGGAACGCCGACAGAGAAGGTGCCGAGCGGGTTGGCGGCGACTGAAAGCGGCGTCGTATTGAAGACCTGATTGGCCTCGATCGAAACGGTGTAGATGCCGTTGTCGCTGGTGTCGAAGCCAGGCATTGCGTTCACTGGTGCGGTGATGCTGTAGGTCGCCACTCGCGGTGAACCATTGCTCGGCAGATCCACGGACACGAATGTTGCCAACTGATCGAAGCCGCTGGGTCCGGTCACGCGGATGTCGTTGTTGTCGAGTGTACTCACGTCAATGGCCGTGCCGTCGAAATACGTGACGGTAAACGTGTATGTCGCCCCACCAGCAACGTTGACGTTGGTCAGGCTCGCGTTCGCCTGTGGATTGGGGCTGACGCCCGCTTCGACGGCACCGATATCGGGAGCCGACTTGCTGCGCGGGAAGTTGACGGAATCGACGCCGGCACCGCGCTGGTCGGTGGTCAGTGCCGCCGGGTTGCTGCCGCGATCGATCAGCGGGCTGTCGGAGGCGGGCAGGAATGTCTGGGTCGGGCCGCCGTTCGCTGCCAGGCTCGCTGCAAGCTTCAAATCGATTCCGAATGCGAGGTTATTGGCCGAGCCGGCATCCACGGTGAAGCCATTGCTATCGCCGACAGCACTGTTGAACATCAGCACGGGCACCTGGGCCGAGATGTCCGGATGGCTATTCAGCGACACATTGCGGGCCACCACGGTGCTTTCGAGAACGAGTTTGCCGATCCCAGATGTGGCACTGGAAATCGCGATTCCGCCACCACCATCGAACGGATCGGTCGACAGGCTCGACGCCGTGTTGTCGACGATCGTGCTGTTCTGAATCGTCACGGTTCCGTTGACATTGGGCATGCCGAGT
>JBGSSZ010000100.1:0-5109 GCA_041736785.1 Limnoglobus sp. | reverse complement strand
GCCGACGCCGATCCGAAGTGAAATCCTGACCCCAACCCAAGTTTTCCATCGCGGAGACCACCGACAACGTGTAGACTTCATCCCAACAGCGCTTCACTTTCCCCCGCCCCCGCGCTGCACTATCCCTCCGCCGCCAGCAGTGAAGAAGAGTCGCTCGCCGACAGCGGCGAGTGTGGTCGGCGCGGACGACACACCGTCACTGAGCGGGATCGCAGTCGTGACGACGCCATCAGTCCGCCAGAGTTCGGTGGTGTTGCCGTCATTGGCGGTAAAGTAGAGAGCCGATGCGATAGCGGCGGCTTGGAAGGCCGGCACACCGTCAGCGAGACCCGGGGCGATGTCCGCCACGCGAAGAGTGCCCGTGGAGGTGCCATCGGTCCGCCATAATTCCCGGCCGCTCACACCGTCGTCGGCGGTGAAAAAGAGATACGGTCCGGCGACAATCAACCCCGCGGGAGCGGACGAGCCGGGGCTGATGTCTGCAACTCGGACGGTCCCCGCGGCGGTGCCATCGGTCTTCCAGAGTTCCAGTCCTGTGAGACCGTCATCGGCCGTAAAGTAGAGGACGCCGTGCGCCGGTGTGAACTGAAAGTTCGGCGCCGTCGTTGGTCCAGCACCGGGTTGAATCTCCTTCAAGAGCGTGGTGCCGTCAGAGGTCCCGTCGGATTGCCAGAGTTCGTAGCCGTTGGAATTGTCTCTTGCAGTGAACAGCAACTTGCCCTGGTAGTTAACGATGTTGTTTGGAAAGCTGCCGCCGAAGGTGCGAATGTTGCGAACGATGACAGTGCCGTCAGACGTGCCGTCGGAGCGCCAGAGCTCGTTGCCGTTGGGAACGCTGTCGATGGCGCCGAAGTAAACGACGCCGTTCATCTCAGCCATGGACTGCCGGGCGAAGGGGTTGATACTGCTGAAGCCCGGGTAGATGTCGCGGACGAGGTTGCCCCCGGCGATGCCGTTGGACCGGTAGAGTTCCGTACCCGACGAGAATGTGTGGGAGGCGAAGAAGTAGATGAACCCGTTGGCGGCCACCATACCGTACGGCGTTCCGCCCGCCACGGTGTTTTGCAGTTCGGCAACCTCGTAGGTGCCGGGGTCGGAGAGATCGCTTGTCCAAAGTTCGTTGTCGCCGAGGATTCCACCGTTGAAATAGAGTCGTCCGTTGATGGTGGTGAACTCGCTGAACAGCGCGATGTTGGTGGGGCCGGCGATGTCTTTGACCAGGACTGTGCCCGCGCCGGAGCCGTCGCTGCGCCAGAGGGCCAGATCGATGGCGGGATCGTTTGCTGTGAAGGCGAGCGTTCCGGCGACGTTTGTGAGAAGGGCTGGCTGGGCTGCGGCGGTGCCCGGCTGGATGTCGATCACCCGTGCCGTGCCGCTGGAAGTGCCGTCACTGGCCCAGAGCTCGAAGCCTTGTCCGTCGTTGGCGGTGAAGAGCAAACGCCCGGCATAGGGGATCAGAGCACCGGGTGCGCCCGAGGCTGTGCCGGGAAGAATATCACTCACCAAGGCCGTGGTAGTGCCGTCGGTCCGCCAGAGCTCGCGGCCACTGGCGTAAACGTTGGCGCTGAAAAAGATCGCTCCGCCAGCGGCGGTGATATTTGTCGGCTGGCCGCTGCCGCTGGTCCCCGCGACGATGTCGGCGACGAGGACTGTGCCAGTGGAGGTGCCGTCCGTCCGCCAAAGTTCGATCCCGTTGGCGTTGGTATTCGCCGCAAAATAGAGCTGACTGTTCGACTCCGCACCCGCCAGCGTAGTCGACGGGGTGGTGTTGGACGTGTGGAAATCCTTGACGAGGACGGTGCCAGTGGAGGTGCCGTCCGTCCGCCAGAGCTCGGGACCGGTGCTGCCGTTGTTCGCGGTGAAGAGGAGTCGCGTGCCCAGCATGCGAAAGTTTGCCGGATTGGAGCTTGCGCCGCTGGAAGCGTTGATGTTGCGGACAACTCCGGTACCGGCGGATGTGCCGTCGGACCGCCAGAGTTCGCGGCCCTGGTTGAACGTGTTGGCCGCGAACATCAGTTGACCGTTACGGTTCGTGAGGTAGCGCGGTGTGGACGAGGTGTTCGACGAATCAAGGTTTGCGACGAGCATCGTGCCGGCGGATGTGCCATCGGATTTGTAGAGTTCCTCTCCCACTGAGGTCGTGCTCGTGGCGGCAAAGAACAGTGTGTTGCCGACCGCGCACAACTCCTTGGGTGATGAAGAATAGCCAGAGGACGGGCGGATGTCGGCAACCAGGATGGTGCCGGCACTCGTGCCGTCGGAGCGCCACAGTTCGGTACCGGCGGCGCTACTGTCTTGCGCGGCGAAGTAGAGCACGTCGTTCATGACGGCTCGCGGCAGCGGTCGTATCAGCCCGCTGGTCGCACCCGGGAAGAGTTCGCGGACTTTGGCCGTGCCGCTCGAAGTGCCATCCGTGCTCCAGAGTTCGATGCCCGAACCGGGAGAGTTGGCAGTGAAGAGCAACCGACCGTTGACGATCTCGAAGCTGTCCGGGTCTGAGGAGCCGTCGCCGGGAAAAATGTCGCAAACGAGAACTGTGCCGGACGCGCTGCCATCGGTCTTCCAGAGCTCGCGGCCGTGAAGACCATCGCTAGCGCTGAAATACACCAATCCGTTGAACTCGACGGGGTTGGCTGGCAAAGAGCTGCCGACGGCCGTGTTGAGATCCCGGACCAGCGCCGGCGGCGTGTTCGCCGGAGCGATGCGCTGCTCCAGTTCACCATGGGCCAGTATCCATTGCGACATAGGCAAATCTCAGATCTCGGAAAGCATCAGATCGACTGACCAAACCTTGCACAGAACTGGGCAAAATCGGCGTCGAGTCCGCGGGAATCGCCGTCAAATCCAACAGTGCCAGTGTCGTGTTCGCCGGGGCGGACTCGAAATCGATCGGCTGAAGAACGACTGGACAGGTCGGAACCCGATTTTTGCATGAGTGGATTTGTATATTTGCGTCGTACAGAGTAAACGTGGGGATCTGCCGATGTTGAACCGTGAACAGCGACATGCTTTTCTGCGATCAAGACGAGCACTCTACTCATCGATTCCATGCGAATGAGCAGACAGCGTCGCCGTGAGTACCTTGTACTCGGCTGGGAGGTTGACGGGCAGAAGCAGCACTCAGAGTTCAGACCGCTCCTGAGCAACTTCAAGTGGACATTTCACAGAGCAGCGGATTTCAATTCCGGAATTTGAATAGCAACTCACAGAGCAGTAGCGAAACCTACCAGTACGGCGCATCAGCTTCCGTCGGCTGGAAAAGGTGACAACCACCGCCAGCGGGATGCCCTTCGCGTCGGTCAGCACATGGTGTTTACCGCTGGATTTGTTGCGATCCGTGGGGTTCGGGCCGGTGTGTTCGCCGCCTTCGGGGCCTTGGCGAAAGCGCCGTCGATGATGGCCCGCGACCAGTCGATGAGGTCGGCGGCGCTGAGTTCGGCGAGCAGCAGTTCGTGGAGTTGTTACCAGACGCCGAGGGTGTGACAGCGGCGGAGCTATTCGCGGCAGGTCTTGCCGCAGCCCCAGCCGAGTTCGGCCGACAGGTCGTCCCTGACGATGCTGGTCTTGAGCACGAAGAGAATGCCGGTGAGAATGCGACGGCGACCAAGTGGCTTGCGTCCGGGAAATCGAAACCGCCACGGTTCGACCGGCGGCAGCAACGGCTCGACCCGTGCCCACAACTCATTGGTGACCAGCACCTTCATTACCAGCCCTCCTGAGAGGATGTCCTCAAACTCCTGTGAGAGCTGATTTCATGTCAATCACGTCATTTTTTCCGAACGCTTTACACGGTATCGTCCATCCGTGCTCTCAGCAGATTCAAGACATTCCCGTCTGACATCCTGAGAAATCGCTTCAAGTCCGACCCTGTGAGTGGCATCTTTCCGCTTTCAATGTCCTTCTGAATCCTAAATGATGCATCCGTTTTTACCATCGATTTCAGATAGTGGATGATTTCTGCGAGCCGCAAATCTTCTTTTAATTCATCCTTGCTCAGTATGTAATTGAGATCCTCATATGCTGTTTCGATGGCTTCCAATCGTTTTTTTTCCGAGTACTATCAGCGATTTCAGACACACCATCTACCTTCTTAGCGTTTAACTTGGCTTTAAAACAGCGTTCGTCGACCTCGTACAATAGTTGTTGCCCCGACTTTAACCGGGATTCTAATGAGCGTTTTTTCGTGCTCGCAGCTGTGCTCGGACTTACTTCGGAAGTGCCCGCTGCTTTCTTTGCCGGAGAACGCGAAAGGGTTGGTTTCTTTGCCACTGTAAGCTCCTAAAGGGTGATTCTTCAGACGGGTTTCATTGTCGTGCTCTTGCCCGTGAAGTCTTGGTCAGTTCATTGGTTTCATTCCAAGCACTACCACGTACGCTACGAACTTATCGTTCTTGTGAAGCTTGAGCATTTCGTCAACGGCTTCCATCTTGAAAATCTTGTCCTTCTCCTGGATGTTGCGTTAGGCGGCGAAGAGTGTGAGGAGGCAAGCATGGCGATCACTGCGGACTAAGCCGCTTTTCAGCTGTGACTGTACGTTGCCTGCGGCGTAGGGCGCTGAGAAAACGAGCTGGTACTTCTTGTCGTCGCCTACCGTGGCGTTCTTCGTCTCACTGGTAATGAAGATGATCGCCTTCGCGAAGTCGGCAGCGTTCTTCCCTGCGTGGTCGTCGAGCAAGCCACCAGGAAGCGTCACGAAACTGTTTCGGCATCGATTCCTAGGCCGTTGCAATGGTTCCGACGACGATGAGCAGAGCAGCAGTGAGTTGCCGGGTCATGGGTGGGCTCGGGAATCGTGCATGCAGCCTGTGCGCGAGGTTGCAACAAGCTACCGACTTTGACCCCGCGAAGCATACGCGGTAGGCTCGAAGCCATCACGAGAGGGCTTCACCATGAGTTGGACCTTTGACGGCTCAGAATGGCACGCCACGGGATCGTACAGCGAGTATCGAGTCTATCCTGACAAGCAGCTTCCCGGCTGGCGCGGAGAGAACTGCTCGACCGGGAAGGGGCAACGCTGGCCCACGGTAGAGGATGCAAAGCAATCTTGCGAGGCAGAGGATCGACGGATGCGGATGTGACGAGTAACGTGGAGGGCATGGACACGACCAA
>JBGSSZ010000056.1:0-4069 GCA_041736785.1 Limnoglobus sp. | reverse complement strand
CACGATTGCTCGCCAAGCTCGGCGGCGAGGTCCGCCTCGGCAGCCGCACCTACGAGAAAGCGGAAGCTGCATGCCATGTCATCCGCTCGCAGGTCTACAACGCGAAGATCGAGCCCGTCGCCGTCGGCTCGTCACATGATGCCCCGGCCGCGCTCGCGGGTCGCGATCTGGTGGTGGCAGCCGGTGCGGCGGGTGCAGTATTGCTGCCAAAAAAAATCCGCGACACCGCGAAGTCGCTCCAGGTGCTGATCGATCTGAACGGCGTGCCGCCTGCGGGGATCGAAGGGGTCGAACTCAGCGACAAAGCAAAAAATCGCGACGGCATCATCTGTTACGGTGCGCTCGGCGTCGGAGCCAGCAAAATGAAGATCCACCGTGCAGCGGTGGCGGCACTCTTCGAGTCGAACGACCGCGTGCTCGATTGCGACGAGATCTACGCCCTCGCAGCAGCGATCTGAGCTACTTTTTGACCTGATCCTTGAAGAACTTCACGATCACGGCCCCGCCATCCTTCGCGAAGGAATGCTTGCCGTCGGTGAGGTGCGTGACGACTGGCGTTCCGGTTTTCGATTCGTAAATGGTGCAGAATTTAACATCGCCCCAGGGCTTTCCCGCTGACGCGGCAGAGTTGATAGTCTTGATCTGATCGAGGCCGGCTTTCTGCCAGGTGAATTTCACAAGCGGATCATTCTCGGCGCCAAGGTGCAGCACCGGCTTGGGTTTAAACTCGCCGAAGCGTCGGGGGTTGGCGACGGCTGCGGAGGGAGCAAACGCCGCGAAGACGTCGCCGCGCTGACCCCAGAGCAGATAGGTGAAGCCGCCACCGTTGGAGTGACCGGTGCTGTAGATGCGAGCGTCGTCGATCGTGTAGTCGGCCTTGAGGCTCTTGAGCATGGCGTCGAAAAACTTTAGATCGCGATCCTCTTGGTCGCCGGGGGCGTGTTGCCAGCCGTTCTTTTTCCCGTCGGGGTCGGTGAGACGACCTGGAGTTTTGAGCCCCTGCGGATAGACCACGATCGCTTCCGGCCAGTGAGTGTGGATCGCGAATTGCCGGGCGATCTGCCGATGTGTGCCGCCGTGACCGTGGAAGACAAACACTAGCGGTCGTGGCGATTCTTTGGCCTTCGCGGGAAGCGCCACCAGTGCTTCCCGCTCGACGCCATCGACAGTCCATTTCCTCACGGTTGGCTCAGCCGCCAGCAGTGGGGAGCAAAGCAAGGCAAAGATCAGGACGCTGCGGACCATGATGCGGACTCCCCGGTTTCCGTCAGTGTATCACGTGCCCGGCTCCACTTTTGGCGCCGGGACTTGGGCCGGTTTTACTTTGCCCACTTCCATGTCTTCCTTCGACTTGAGCACGAGGAAGGTGCCTGCGGCCATGAAGAGGATGCCGACCACCAGTTTCCAAGCCGGCATCTCGATGTGGAAGTGCAGCGGATCGCCCGGCTTCGGATGCCAGACCAGGCTGAGCAGCACGTTGATCAGTGGCGCGAGGCAGAAGATCAGCGGTGCGATATAGACGCGATACATGGCCTTGTCGGCAGCGGAGACAGCCCCTTCGATGACGGCCTGATCCACTGCCGCCTTGCTGGCGAAAATCACGCAGATGGCACCCACGGCACCGGCCACGCCGGCGAGGCTGCTGAAGATGAGTCCGTTGAATTTCCAGTTGGGAGTGGCGTCGTCGCGTGTGGCCATGATTGCCACCGGGATCAGCACGCCGAGGACGAAGTACGCCGCACCGACGCAGAGGATCGATGCCAGTCGACCTCCAATCGTGCCGGGCTTCGTGGAAAGCTCGGTGCCGCCGTAGAAAATGATCGGCACGTAGGTGCCCCACGCGAGTCCCGCCATGATCACATATGCCCACCAGGGAAGATTCAGCATGACGGCCTCGCGGTAAAAAAAGAAACCCACCCACGGCAGTGGGTGGGTTTCAGCGACTGACCCCGCGGGGAGTCGAACCCCGGTCTCATCCGTGAAAGGGACGTGTCCTAGGCCTCTAGACGACGGGGCCAAGTCAAACGGTCATCTGCCAGGACTCTTCTGAAATAAAGAGCATCGCGGCAATCGTCAAGACGTTTTCATGACCCTATGGGGACTCGAACCCCAGTTCCTGCCTTGAGAGGGCAGTGTCCTGACCGCTAGACGATAGGGCCGCTGGCATAGCTACTTAGAGCATACACAGCCCAGTCAGGTTCAGCCAATGGAAAGGGTTTCTGAAACTTGGCGCGAGTTCTGCACTCTACACATGGCCGATATGCGTGGCTGTATAGAATGCCATGAACAGCGAACTTTCTCAGGAGCAAACAATGGCCAGTCCGAATGTGATCGAATTCAGCAACGACAACTTTGCCGCGGAAGTGAAGAGTGGCACACTTGTGGTCGCCGATTTCTGGGCACCCTGGTGCGGGCCCTGCCGTCAACTGTCGCCCGTGATCGACAAAGTCGCCGACGCGTTCGCAGGCAAAGTCAAAATCGGCAAAGTCAACGTCGACGAAAACAGCGACCTCGCGATCAAGTACGACGTGCAGACAATCCCGCGGATCATGTTTTTCAAAGGCGGCGACACACCGCTGCAGACGCATGTGGGCACCATGAGCGAAGCCGAACTCACCAAGCTCATCAACTCAATGTCCGCAGCCTGATTGTCAGATTCGAGTAACACTGTCGGAGTCGCCTCACGCAAGCTGAGGCGATATTTTTGCAGGAAATCTCGCCCTATCGCCGCCACTTCGCCAGTTTGACAGCACCATTCTTGAATCAAATTCAAGAAAATCTCCGATTGTGCCGATAGACCCTGCGGGTTCTAACGCGCACGGGGATGCACTATGTCTGGCCTGATCGCAGTGGATGGCACGTTTCATCGCCTTCGCCTTCCCGTGCTCACCCTCGGCAGCGGCACCGCCGCGGATGCCGTGCTGCCGGAGTTGGCGGAGATCCACTGCATCATCGCGCCGACGCCCTCCGGTCCCGCGGTGCGTTCCTTCCATGCTGACGGAGTGCGCATCAATGGCGACGCCGTGATGGCGGCCCTGCTGAAACACGGCGACGTCATCGAAGTTGGCCCGCACTCGTTCACAGTCGCCTGGCACGGGCACAATCTGGAATCGGAAGTACAGCGAGTCCTCGACGAACTCAACGAACGCGAAGCGGAGCTCAACATCCGGGCCGCGGACCTGGCCGCCGAGCAGGCGGTGCTGTCCGAGCAGCAAATGCAATTCGACTTGCATTACCACCATCAGTATCAGGAGCTTGAAGCCCGCAGCGAAAGCAATTTGTCTGAACAAAGCGTGCGGATCGCCGAACTGAGCGAGCAGCGTGAAGTCTTCGCCGCGGAACGGCGAGCTTTTGCGGAGCAAGTGGTCGAGGTGCAGGCCGAGCTCGATCGCGATCGGGAGCAGGTCTCCGCGGCGAAGATCGAAGCCGAACTGCGGCTCGACGAGGCTCGCGAGACTCAATCAGCGGTCGAAGAGATGGAGAGACGCACCCGCGCCGCAGCCGCCAAATATCTCCTCGAGCAGCGACAGCAAATTCAGTCTGAGAAGGACGAACTCCGCACCGCCCAAAAGCACTGGACCGTTGAAAGCATCCGTGTGCAGGAACTCGAGCAGAAGCTCACCCAGGATACGGATCGACTGCGACAGGAATCGGAGGTACTGCGCACGGAGACTGACGCCGTCGCTGCTCGTGTGGAGGCTGCTTGGGTCACTGTTGCCCAGACACAGGCCCAGATCGCCCAGGCCCGAGCCGCGGCCGAGGCGGAGATGACACGCCGCACAACCGAGATCGATGCCCGTGAAGCTGTCATCGCCAGCAGCGAACGTTCTGCCGCAGACCGCCTCGCGGCTCTCCAAACCGAACTCAGCACGCTGGAACCCCGCGTGGTGCAGGCTCGCAAAGCGATCATCGAACTCGAAACACAACGGCTCCAGATGACGCCCGCGAAAACCGCACCCGAGGAATGGGTCGTGCCGCTGACCATCAAAAACGATGGCCGCAGCACCGAGACGCTGATGCAGCAGCTTCGGCAGCAGGAGCAGGAACTCGCCCGCGAGCGCCAGCGTCT
>JBGSSZ010000053.1:0-2203 GCA_041736785.1 Limnoglobus sp. | reverse complement strand
GCCGTTTCTGAAGCGGCATTGCTACTCGTGCCATGATGCCAAGCAGGCTAAGACTGGACTCCGTATTGATCAACTCGGCACCGATTTCCTGCGAGGCACGACGGCGGATGATTGGCACGAGGTCATCAATCAGATCAACAGCGGTGCGATGCCTCCCGAGGACGAACCGCGACCGGATCCGGAGGCTGCGTTTGTGGTCGTGGAGTGGGTGGGGGCGAAGCTCAAGGAGGCCGAGAAGCTGGCTCGCATGAGTGGCGGGCGGATTCTGATGCGGCGACTCAATCGGCAGGAGTATGCCAACACCGTCGGCGATCTGTTCCAACTCGATCCGCACTTCGTCGAGAAGCTCAAACGCGAGCTACCTGCCGATGGCAAAGCGGAAGGCTTCGACCGGATCAGCAGTGCGTTGTTCTTCGATCAGACGCAGATGGCGAGCTATCTTGAATGGACAGCAGAGATTGCACGCGAGGCGGTGCAGGACGCGCCGCCGAAGGCGGAGACCTATGTCTATGAGGCGGAGAAGAAGCTGAACAGAAACGAAGGCTCTACCACGGAAGTGGCGCAGGCCATCAACCATCAGATTCCCCTCGGCCCGACATTCTACGACAAGAACGCGACCGGCATCGAAATGTGGGGCGGCCACGGCGGCAAACCCGATGAAGATAAGACGTGGGCGATGGTGCCGCATGGGCCGCGCCCGGACCTGACAAAGTTGGTCATACAGGATGGCTACTATCGCGTGCGCGTTCATGCCGGGGCCTCGCCCGGTGCGAGGGGCACGCCAGTGGTGATGCGCCTCACCTACGCCCCCGGTACGCCGCTGGAGAGCGAGCATGACATCGCCATCGAGGGAACTTTGGAGAAACCAGGTGTGGCGGAGAAGATGTTGTTCCTGCGGGCCGGGCAGCCCGACCAGCAGAAGCCGTTGGTGCCGGCTTGGAATGGAATCAACAACCTGCGCGTCAACAATCCCGAATGGGCTACCGTCCACCTGCGTTGGCTCGTTGTGCAGGGCAAAATCCAAAAAGCGGTGGCAGCCCGCGACGATGCTGAGGTCGCACGACTGAAGGTCGAGCGCGAGCAAGTGCTCAAGGACTTGAATGCCTTCACCGGGCCGCGTTGGATTCCGCATCCAACGCACAACGCGGACACCGCGCCGCGTCTCGTTCTCGACAAAATCGAGGTGGAAGGTCCGCTGCCGAAAGAATGGCCTCCGGCGAGTCATGTCGTCCTCGGACTTGATGACAAGGCTCCGGCAGACGAGGCCGGCCTTCGGATGATTTTCTCCCGGTTGCTGCCGCGTGCGTATCGACGGACAGTTGAAACTGAGGAGGTAGACCGACTCGTCAACATCGCCGCCAAGGCCATACGCGACGAGAAGCTCGACTTCCAAGCCGCGTTACGTTTGGGGCTGCAAACGATGCTAGTCTCGCCCGGCTTCGTGTTTCTTCAAGAGCCGCAGGCCAGCGGCGAATCGGCTGCGCGTCCGTTGAACGATCACGAACTAGCCAGCCGCCTTTCCTACTTTCTGTGGAGTTCGCTGCCAGATGACGAGCTGTTTGCCATCGCCGCGAAAGGCAACTTGAGAGATACCGCAACGCTGCGTGCTCAGGTCACGCGAATGCTGGCCAATCCGAAGTGCCGCCGCTTCGTGGAGAACTTCGCCGGCCAGTGGCTCGATGTGGAACAATTCGGAAGCGTCGAACCCGCGAAGGAATATAAGGACTTCGACGCGAAGCTGAAATCCGCCGAGCGCGAGGAACCCCTCGCGTTCTTCCAGCAGGTGCTCAGCGAAAATTTGCCGGTGACGAACTTCCTCGAATCGCAATTTCTCGTCGTCAACGAGCGGCTCGCCCGGCACTATGGCATTGACGGCGTAAAGGGGGACGCCTTTCAGAAAGTTGTTCTGCGCCCCGAGCATCATCGCGGGGGCGTGCTGGGCATGGCGGGGCTGATGACCTTGCTGTCCGACGGCACGCGCACTCTACCGGTGCGGCGCGGAGCGTGGGTGTTGGAAAAACTACTCAACGATGCTCCGCCGCCGCCCCCGCCGAACGCTGGTGAGATCCAGCCCAACACCACCGGAGCGAGACTCACGGTGCGCGAGAGACTGGCTAAGCACCGCAGCGAACCCAACTGCGCGAGCTGTCATGCGAAGCTCGATTCGTATGGCCTCGCGCTCGAAAACTACGATGCCATCGGT
>JBGSSZ010000706.1:0-7340 GCA_041736785.1 Limnoglobus sp. | reverse complement strand
TGGCGATCTGCCGCAGCCGCGTGCAGGCGTCGAGCCGGCGGGCATAGGCACTGATCTCGGCCCGGATGGCTTCCGCGACGACTTCCGCCGGTGGCGGGGCAATGATGATCGGCGCACTCTTCGGCGCCCGGGCAAATGTGTCGGAGCCTGTCGCGACGTTCGGATTCGCTGCCGTGGCGGCCCCCGCCGCTCCGATCAGCAACCCCGCCATCGCCAGCCCTCGTGTGCTGACGCGCATGACCGTAAATCCCCCCGCGGAAGTCTGCGAGTCCCCACCCGCAAGCTTCAACGTGTCGGGCATATGGCGTGGTCCGACGTTCGTGTCAAGATGAATTCTTACTTCGCCAGGGAGAAGCAGGCGATCTCTTTGTCGTTCCGCACGAAGATGCATTTTTCTGCAAATGCCGGGTGGCTCCAGACCACGGTCCGGTTGAACGCCGGCGTGGTGGGCTCGATCAGATGCGCCTGGCTGATCTGCTCGTACTTCCGCGGCGTGAGCTTGGCGATGACGAGGTCGCCCAGTTCGTTGAACAGGAAATAGTTCTCGCCATTCTTCACGATAAACGCTGTGCCGTGCATGGTGGGCTTTTCTTCCGCATTGACGATGGGCTTGGTCGTGTCCCAGAGTCGCTGCCCGTTGCTCAACTTGACGGCTCGCAGATGACCGCTGACATCGACGCCGTAGATCGTCTCATCGACGATCAGAGGTGTGCTGTTGGCGGGATAGAGTGCAGTGTCTTTCTGCCCGTTCCAGGCAATGCTCGCGGTGGCGTTCGGCTCAAGGCGGATCGCCGCTGCGGAGTTACCAATGCCGCCGGCGAAGAGCAGATCGCCACCCTTCCGCGGCATCATAATGCTCATCCCGTAGCTCGGCTTCAGATCCTGCTTCCAATGCTGCTTGCCCGTGTCGGGATTCAGCGACACCACCGCCTGCGGGTGCCAGATGATCAGTTGAGTGACGCCATCGACATCGATGATCGACGGCGGGCAGTAACCGGGGCCATCGTCGCCGGGGGTGCTCAGTGCTTTCCAGACCACGTCGCCGGTCTTGAGATCAAACGCAGCCAGCAGTGCCTCCGGACCGCCCACCAGGCAGATCAGCGTGTTCTTGTACACCAGCGGATGCCCGGCGAATCCCCACATCGGCACTTTCGCTTCGAACTTCTCCGTAAAGTCGTGCTGCCAGAGCTTGGTGCCTTTCTCGGCATCCAGGCAGGTCAGATGCCCCATCGTGCCAAGTGCGTAGACTCGGCCATCATGCACTGTCGGCGTGCAGCGCGGACCGACCGGATAACTCACCTTGTACGGGCATTTGTAGGCGCACACCCACTTGGACTGACCGCTGGCGCTGTCGAAGCAGTGAATGCGTTCGGAGCCTGTGAGTCCATTGCGGGTGCCAGGGTTCGGGCGATCGTCGCCCGCTTCCTTGAGATAGTCCATCACGAAGACACAGCCATCCGCAACCGCTGGCCCGGAGTAACCACCGGCCAATGGCATCGTCCATTTCTTCGGCGGACCACCGCTTGGCAGCGTGTCGACGATACCGGTCTCGGCCCAGATGCCATCGCGAGTCGGGCCCATCCACTGCGGCCAATCGGCGGCGGTGGCGACGGGGGCAGACAACATCACAGCGAGCAGGGTACGCATGGTTCGGCCTCGGAGAGATGCCGGTGAATACCGCTTTGGGGCAGATTGCTTACGCTGACCGGTCACGCCACCAACTCACGCGGGTCGCTGATCACGCCGCTGAGGGCCGACGCTGCCACCGTCAGCGGACTCGCCAGGAAGACCTGCGCCTCCTTGTGCCCCATGCGGCCGGGGAAGTTGCGGTTGGTCGTGCTGATGCAACTGATCGGCGTGTTCAATCGCCCGAATGTATCCGACGGCCCGCCCAGGCACGCGGCACACGAGGCTTCGCCGATCTTCGCCCCGGCGTTCAGGAAAATGTTCCGCAGGCTCATGCCGCCGATCATCTCCGTGTCGAGGCCCGCGGCCACTTCGGTTGTTGCGGGGACCACGAAGGTGTCGATGCGGACCGCTTTACCCTTGAGGATGCCCGCGGCCGCACGGAAGTCCGTGAGCTTGCCGCCGGTGCAGGAGCCGATGTAGGCCCGGTCGAGCTTCGTGCCTTTCACCTCACTGACATTGGCCTTATTGTCCGGGCTGTGCGGCTTGGCTAACACCGGTTCCATCTTCGAGACATCGTAGACCTTCTCGTAGATGTAGCTCGCGTCACCATCGCTCTTGTAGACGGTGAACGGCTTGCTGCCGGTCTTCACGCCGCGTTCTTTGACATACTTGAGCGTGACCTCATCGGGCTCGATGCAGCCGTTCTTGCCACCCGCTTCGATGGCCATGTTGCAGAGCGTCATGCGTTCTTCGATGTTGAGCGCGAAGACGCCGTCGCCATCGAACTGCATGGCGCGGTAGGTGGCACCGTCGACGCCGATGTCACCGATGGCAGCAAGAATCAGATCCTTGGCCATCAGATACGGCGGCATCTTGCCGTGGAAGACGAAGCGCATCGTCGGCGGCACCTTCAGCCAGGTGCGGCCGGTCCCCATGACAAAACCCGCGTCGGTGTTGCCGATACCCGTGGCGAACTGACCAAACGCACCCGCGGTGCAGGTGTGGCTGTCGGTGCCCAGCAGCACCTCGCCGGGCCGCGTGTGTCCTTCCTCCGGCAATGCAATGTGGCAGACGCCCTTATAGTCCGGCGTGCCAACATCGTAGTAGTACGGCAGGCCCTGCTCCTTCACGAATTCCCGCAGCACGTCCACGTTGCGGTTGGCCATCGCGTCTTTGGTGAAGATGTAGTGATCGGGAATGACCACCACCTTCTCGCGGTCCCAGACCTTGGCGTTCTGGCCGAAGTGCTTCTTGAAGATGCCGATGGTCGGCGGCCCGCAGACGTCGTGTGTCATAAGGACATCGACGTCGACCCAGACGTTGTCACCGGGAGCGACGCGGTCCTTCTTGGCGGCGCGGGCGAGGATCTGTTCGGTGAGTGTCATGCCGGCCATCGCGAACCTCGCACGGGGAATTTCTATTGTCATTCTACAATGTTCGGGATGCGATCTACTGCCTTCTATCTGCTGGTCCCGCTCGCAGCGGCGGCTTCGGCCCTCTTTTTCAGCACTCTCCGCGGCGACGATTTCCTCCGTCAGGGTGACTGCCCCTACTACGCGTGGACCACGCTCTCCATCCTGCACGACGGCGATCTCGAACTCAGCAATCAACTCGAAATCAAGGAGAGAACCGACCTGATACCGCACGAGGGGTTCTTCGCGGTCTCCCCGGAGCAGCACGTGGTGCCCAAGCACTCGATCCTGCTGCCGTTGCTCTCGGTGCCATTCGTGGCTCTGTTCGGCGTCAAAGGATTTCTCATCGCGAATGTGGTGCTGGCGATTTCGCTGGTGATCGGCGTCGCCGGGCTGGCCGGGAACACACCCGCGGCAAGGCTGACTGCGTTTGTGCTCTTCCTCACCTCAAGCTGGATCGGCTATAGCTACAACTACTCCAACGACTTGCTCGTCGCGTCGCTGATCGTCTGGGCCTACGCACTCGGTCGCAAAAAATATGGTTTGCTCGCCGGACTGCTCGCCGGGCTCGCCATCTGGGCGAAAGTCTACGCCGCCATCATCCTGCTGCCGCTGGCGATTCTGATCCTGCCTGCGGGGACCCGGACGACGCTGTTTGCGTTGGCCGGTACGCTGCTCGGCATCGCTCCCATGATCGCAGTGAACGTGCTGCTCTACGGCGGCCCGCTCGTGACCGGCTACGACCGCGACGCCCGTGTGACGCCCGAGAGCTTCCGCTTGACTGAGCACTACAGCCGTTTCAATCAGCCGTTCTTCCAGGGCTTGCAGAATTTGCTGTTCGACCGCCGCTGCGGCATGATCGTGACGGCACCGCTCTGGTTCCTATGGCCGCTTGGTTTGTGGCTGCTTCGCCGCGAACGCTGGGCCTGGGCCGCTGCTCTGGGCGCGGTCGCCAACGTGCTGATTTTTGTCACTTATGACGAGTGGAATGCCACGCTCGGCGGCAACCGCTTCCTCTTCCCCGCCGTCGGCCTGGGCGGGGCATTGCTGAGCAGTCTGACGAGCCGCCTACTCAATCACGAGCCGGAAGCGTAAGCGACGGGTATAGTTCTTTGAGATCGCGAAATCAGAAAGAAGTATCCCCCGTCGCTTACGCTTCCAGTTCGTGATTCATGGCGTCGTAGACGGACATGGGTTTGCCTTGGTCCTCGACGATATACCGTCGAACTTGCTCGAATTCCGCGTCGGTGTTCAGCCAGCGTGTGCTGCCATGCTGAGTCCAACGATCACGGTCTGCGGATTCATTGAACGCTTCGCGGAGCCGGCGACTGGACCAGGCCTTCAAATCACTCATCACCTTTTCCGGAGGCTGTTCTGCAGAGATCAGCAAATGAATGTGATTGTGACGTACATGAGCAGCATGCAGCGACCAACCCCTGTGCCGGGCCACCTCACGCAGTGTGCGCAAGACTACCTCACGACGGGCTTCGTCAAGCGTGTATGGCTCCTGCCGTAGGGATTGCTGCATTTTCGATTCGTGTCTCTCGCTCGCCGGCAACAACGGCGTTTCGAGCGTGTTGTGTTTGCGGTCGACCGATCCGGGATCGCGACCGTGCAGCCAGGTGCCGTAGGTGGTGAAGGTGATGAAGTATGCGGGCAGCATGTTGACCCCCTACGAGCCGGAAGCGTAAGCGACGGGCATAGTTCTTTGCGATCGCGAAATCAGAAAGAAATATACCCGTCGCTTACGCTTCCGGCTCGTATTTACTTCCGACTTTTCGGATGCCGGAACGGCAGCCAGCTTGCTCCTTTTTGACTGCTCTCCACGCACTTCGTGATGAACAGCATCCCCTCCACGCCGTCGTAGACATTGGGGTAGATCGTGTTCAGCGGTTCGTGCTTCTTGCCCGCGGCGCGTTCGATCATGGCGTCGAACGCGGCTGCGTAGACGTTGGCGAACGCTTCAAAGAAACCCTCCGGGTGACCGCTCGGCAGCCGCGAAGCCGCAGTGGCCATCGTGCCGAGATACGGCCCACCGGCTCGCGTGTAGACCTTCATCGGCTCGCCGTTCCTGCGGACAAACATCTGATTCGGATTCTCTTGACGCCATTCGAGGCTCGCCTTCGTGCCGTCGATCTCGATGAACGCTTCGTTCTCGCGACCGTGGCTGATCTGGCTGGCGGTCACCGTGCCGAGGGCCCCGTTTTCGTAGCGGATAATGGCAGTGCCGTAGTCGTCGAGTGAGCGGCCGTCTTCGAAGCTCTTCAACTGGCAGCAGATCTCCGTGGGGAGCAAGCAAGTCATGAACCGGCCGAGGTTGTAGGCGTGGGTGCCGATGTCGCCGAAACAGCCAGCGATGCCGCTCTGCTTGGGATCGGTGCGCCACTTGGCCTGCTTCTGGTCGCTGTCTTCGAGCCGAGTGCGCAGCCAGCCCTGAATGTAGTTCGACCGGATTGCGTTGATTTCACCCAGTTCGCCGGCGAGGATCATCTCGCGAGCCTGCCGCACGAGCGGGTAGCCGGTGTAGGTGTGCGTGACGGCGAAGACCACGCCGCTCGCCTCGACGAGTTTGACAAGCTCCTCAGCCTCGTCCAGTGTCAGTGTCATCGGCTTGTCGCAGACGACATTGATGCCCGCATCAAGAAACGTCCTGGCAATCGCAAAGTGCGAGTTGTTCGGCGTGGTGATGGAAATGAAATCGACCTTGTCGGCCCGTTTGGCTTCTGTGGCTGCCATCTCCACGAACGAGGTGTAGGCACGGTCCGCGGGGATGTCGTAGTCGGGCGCGGAGGCTTTCGCTTTGGCGGGGTCGCTGGAGAGTGCCCCGGCCACGACCGTGGCCCGGTGATCGAGACACGCCGCGATCGAGTGCACACGGCCGATAAACGAGCCCTGGCCCCCGCCGATGAGGCCCATGCGGAGTTTGCGGTTGAGGGAGGCGTTGGTGGGCATGGTGGATTTCCTGAGAGCCATTTGCCCGTGCAGGGCGATTTACTGGTACACGAGTGTTGTCTATGATGTGGAATATCGGGGAGAACGGACATGGGACAAGTCATACGAGACAAGGACGGTCACACACTCGGTCATTTTCTGACCGACGCAGAATATCGTGCACTTCTGCAAGCCTATGTCGGTCGGCCTTTCGATGAAGCCCAGCACGAACAAACGATGCGACAGCATCGGGAAGACACCCTCCCGCCAGGGAAAACCACCGAAGAGGTGCTTGCCATGATGAAGGAGTGGGAATCGAAACCGCCGGTGCCTCGATGAAAAAGTACGCCGTCGTGTAGAAGGAAACGGTGCTGATGGATTTGGCCAGCGTCTGGAACGCAGCCCACGCTGAAGGATTGGCCTCAGCAGTCACCGCCGCATCGGAAGTGATCGACCAAGTACTTGCAGTGGATCCGCTTGGCAGTTCGGAGTCGCGTGCTGGCGAAACGCGGGTCTTTTTTGCTCCTCCGCTCACGGTTTATTTCTTCATCGATGAACACAAGCAAATCGTTCACTTGGAACAGCTTCGTTTTCATCGGATGTCACGATAAGAACATGCGCCGAGCTATTAATGCCGAATACACAATGAAAAGCGCCAAACTCGTCAGTAATCCCTCGAAGCCGGAGTGTAAGTGCGCTGACATAACACAAAACGTCAGTGGGATCGACCCCCCAGAGCGCGAGTTTCTATGGTGTGAATCCCTGCGGCTTGAACTCGTCGGACAATGCTCAGCTTTCGCTACAACTATAACATCTGTTTGTGCCGATTGTTACGACTCGCTGCCAAGGGAGATCAAACCCAGAGCTTTTTTCAACTGAGGCAAGAGGGTGCAAATCGGACTCAAAACGGATAGTTGGAAGAGGCCGCGGGGTAGCCCACAAGTCGCTTTTGCGCAGAGCTTGGAATCGAAGAAATGTTAAATCCCCTACGTGATGACGGGGTCGTGATGGCTGTGACAATTAATTACCAACTAACCGGTACCGGGTGGTCAACATGCGAATTGATGATTGACCGCCAAAAAATCGTCACTTCGGCTTCATATCTCTCGGACGCTTTACTGAGTCTCTTAAGCGCTGTGATCAGGATTCTTGAGGGAGAAAATGAGTCAACCGCTTCATTCGATGAAGAACCCGGCGAATACCGGTGGAAATTCTTCCGAGTCGAAAATTCGGGCTCATCCTGGAAGAGCGTACTTGAGGCTTGACGATAAGAGGAGCATGCCGCTTCTGGAAGGTAACCACACCATCTCCAGAGCACGGCATGTCCTCAACACCACTCTATCGCGCGTTCGGCTTCCGGAGCTACCA
>JBGSSZ010000653.1:0-1513 GCA_041736785.1 Limnoglobus sp. | reverse complement strand
TCGGGAACCTTGTTGGCGGCGATGAGCTTGTTGTAGCCTCGGACGATCGCTTCGAGCCGGATGCCGGGGTAGATGCCGAGGTTCGCCGCAAGTGCGGGCAACGGCATCGCCATCATCTGGTCGTAGCGGAGGAAGTAGGAGAGGAGCCCGTCGTCGGGCTGATCGCCGTACTTGCGGATGTTGATCTTGGAGAGGTACTGCCCGATGTGGTCGTAGGGCTGCCATTCGTAAACGGTGCCGTTAGGTGAGACCATGCGGCGTTCAACTTCGAAGCCGAGGAAAGTCGGCCCGGGGGTGCCGGTGCCGGACGCGGTTTCCGCCGCGGTGCTGGGGATATCACGCAGGCGGATCGCCCGGCGGATCACTTCCAACTGCTCCTTGAGCGGGAACGAGGCATGAACCACGATCATGCGGAGCGGATAGACGGAGAGAGCCGGTACCACGCCTTCCTTCTTGAGTTCGTCGTCGACCTTATCGATGTCCACGTAGCGGAGGGTTTTCTCGCTGCGTTCACCGGCGGGTTCAGCGGGGGCGTTTCCGCCGCCACGCAGACCTTCATTGCGACCGAATCCGGCAGGAGCCTGCGGCGGCGGTTGCACCGGGGCGGGTGCGGGTTGCGGGTTCGGATTTCCGCGCGGGCGATTACGCACCCGGCTGGCGTCTTGAGTCAACTGCTTCAGTGCCGCCGTGTCCAGCGTGCCGACCTTGACGTTGTAAAGCAGGCCGACTTTGATTTTGCCGTTCAACTCGAGAATGTCGTACGCCTTGAGCGGCGCCCGCACCAGATCGACCTGCGCTTCCGTGATGCCGAGCACAACGGGGTTGTCGCGTTTGGTGCTCGGCGTGTCGACCGTCTCAAACGGCAGGGCACTCACTCCGAAATAGCTCGGGTCGATCTTGCGAAACGACTCTTCGTTCATCAGGCTGGGATTCAGCGGTGCGATGCCGGGATCGCCATCGGCCCGGCTCTGCTTGGCGGCGAGGGCCGCGGTCATGCTGTTGAACTCGCCGGCTTTCGCAGCCGGGCTGTCCGCGCTCACCAGTTGGCTGATCCCCATCACGCCGAGGATGCCGAACCCGACGAGCGCGCCGCCCAGCACGACCTTCTCACCCTTGGTGAGCAGGAATTCTTTGAACTTGAACTTGGCCATGATCGGTCCTCGCGTATGCGGTCAGACGGAGTGTATGTGTTTGGGTGTCAGTTTACGGTTGGGGGCCGGGTGCGACCGGCACTTCGGGCGAAGGTGCGACCGACGCCGCGGCGGCGTTCGGGTCCTTGACCACGCCATGCTTTTCATACAGCGTTACGATCCCAAAGAGATAGAGTTCGATGAGCGACGAGTTGGCTTGGGCGTCGCTGACGCTGGTGAGCGTGCCGCCGGTGAGACCGGGAATGAAGCCGGGGCCACCACGCTCAAAGCCGGGCGGGCCACCACGCTCAAAGCCCGGAGGTCCACCACGCTCAAAACCGGGCGGACCACCGCGACCAAACGCTGCAGGACGGCCTTCATCG
>JBGSSZ010000631.1:0-22652 GCA_041736785.1 Limnoglobus sp. | reverse complement strand
GGATGGCCCGCGACCGCAGCGCAGTCGCCGCTTTGAGCCGCGTCCGCAGGAGCCTGCGGTGCAGATGCCGCCGCCCCCGCCGCGGAAGCCGAAGCCGATCCCCAAGCTCACCGACGAAAAGAAGACCGGCAAAGCCGCTTTGAACACGTTCGGCGAACTGATGGCGTTCTTCAAAGTCCGCGACGATGTCCCGGCTGCAGACGAACCGAAGCCGGCCGACGCGCCCAAGCCGGAAGCACCTGCTGAGCCAAAAGCTGAGGCACCTGCCACCGAGTCCCCCGTCGCGGAATCAGCGGCACCGGAATCGCCACCGGAATCGTAACCACTGCTGTCAGGTAACCACCGTGGAGCAACTCTGGGCACCCTGGCGATTGAGCTACATCACCAAGCCGCCGGGCCCTAAGACCGGCGACGAGTGTTTCCTCTGCCGCGGCGTTGCAGAAAGCACAGACCGCGACAACCTCATCGTCGAGCGGACCCCGCACTCCATCGTGGTCCTCAATCGCTTCCCCTACAACAACGGCCACCTGCTGCTGGCACCACTCGCCCACAAGGCCACGCCGGCGGACCTGAGCGACGACGAGACGCTCGACCTCCAGAAGCTCATCGCGAAGTACACCGCCATCATTGAGCGATGCATGCGCGCCGAGGGGTTCAATATCGGGCTGAACCTCGGTCGTGTCGCCGGGGCGGGCCTGCCGGGCCACCTGCACTGGCACATCGTGCCGCGCTGGAATGGCGACCGCAACTTCATGCCTGTGCTCACCGACACCTCGATCATTTCGCAGTCACTCGACGCGCTCTACGACCTGCTGAGCACTGAAGTCCATCATGGCTGAGAGCGACGATCTCCTGGCTCCGTACGCCATGCGGCTCACTGCAAGTCGCGGACGGCACTACGCGGAGTCGGATCATCCCTTCCGCTCGCTGTACCAGCGCGATCGCGAGCGGATCGTACATTCATCAGCGTTCCGCCGCATGACTGGCAAGACGCAGGTGCTGGTCGCCACGCTGAACGATCACCACCGCACGCGGCTGACGCACACACTGGAAGTGACGCAGATCGCCCGCACCGTGGCCCGCCGACTGCGGTTGAACGAAGACCTCGTCGAAGTGATCGCACTGGCCCACGACATCGGCCACCCGCCCTACGGCCACGCCGGCGAGCAGGCTCTCGACGACTGTCTCCGCGATCGCGGCGGCTTCAATCACAACCTCTACGGCCTCCGCCGCGTCGATCTGCTGGAGGAGCGCTACCCCGAATTTCCCGGACTGAATCTGACCTTTGAGGTGCGGGAAGCGTTTGTGCGTCATGCTGGGATCGTCACGCCGGAGTTCACCACCGCGGGTCAACCACTGCTTGAAGGCGAAGTGGTTGATGCCGTCGACAGCATCGCCTACGACACGCACGACCTCGACGATGCTCTCGGTCTGGAGTTCATCACGCTCGCCGATGTCGAAGAACTCGATCTCGTGCAGTCGGCACTCGCGGCGGTGCGCAGTCGTCATGCCGCACTGCCGCCCTATGCCCTGCGGATCGCGATGATCCGCGAACTGCTGGCGATCCAAGTGAACGGCCTGCTGGACGAGACCGCCCGGCGGATCACCGCGAACCGCATCGATTCACTGGCAGCAGTGCGGTCGTGCCAGGCCGAACTCGTCGGCTTCGCCGAGCCGCTGGCCCTGCAGAAACAACAACTCGAAGCATTTCTCCGCGAGCGGGTCTATCGGCATCCCCGCGTGCTGCAGATGACCTCGAACGGCAACCGTGTGCTCAAATCGCTCTACGGCGAGTTGGTCGCGCACCCGCACCTGCTGCCCGAACGACCGCTGCGACGCTGGGCCGGCAGCGATACCATTCTCACGCCTGTACCTCTGCTGCCCAATCGCGTCCGCGGATCCTCCCTCGAGCGCGTCGTGACCGACTACCTCGCGGGAATGACCGACCGCTTCGCTCAGGCCGAATATCAGCGGCTATTCAGTACTTCCGTCGATCCCTAAGATAAATTGATTCATTCCGCCTGATACTTTTATCCCGAGAACCCCATGCTCCTCTGGCTCCTCCGGGTGGCGTACGTCACCCTCGTCATCGGCGTCGCTGTCTTCGTATTCCACCACTACTTCGACATCGAAGGGGAGCCTGGCGGGGGGCTCTTCACCGCGCTCGGCGGCATGTTCACCGTGCTCACCGTCGGCGGACTCGTTCTCCTCACCGACCTCAAAGAACGCAACAAGCAGATCACCACCATCAGCGCACTCTACTTCGGCCTGCTGCTCGGATTGCTCCTCGGCTGGCTGGTGAGTCTGGCGGTCGAGCCGATTCTGCAGTCGATCGGCGGTACCACCGACCAGACCAAGATCAACCGGCTCGTCGTGCTGGGGAGAATCCTGATTACAGTGATCTGCTGCTATATCTCGGTTTCAACGCTTCTGCAGACTAAGGACGAGTTTCGCTTCATTATCCCTTACATCGAATTTTCCAAGCAGGTGAAGGGGGGCCGCCCACTGGTGCTCGATACCAGCGTGATTATCGACGGCCGCATCGCGGATATCTGCGATACTAAATTGATCGATACCAAGCTCGTCGTACCAAGGTTCGTGCTGAACGAACTGCAGGCCATCGCCGATTCCAGCGATCGCCTGAAGCGGAACCGCGGTCGTCGCGGGCTCGACGTGCTCAAGAAGATGCAGACGAATCCGAAGATCGAACTGCAGATGCACGAGGGTGGTGTCCCCGAAAAGCCGGGCGAAAAGATCCGCGTCGACGAACGTCTGGTGCTGCTGGCGAAGATCCTCGGAGCCCGGGTCGTCACGAACGACTTCAATCTGAACAAAGTGGCCCAGCTTCAGGGTGTGGATGTCATCAACCTGAACGAACTCGCAAACGCGATGAAGACGGTTGCCCTGCCTGGGGAGTATCTGAATATCCGGATCGTGAAGGGTGGCGATCAGCCACAGCAGGGTGTGGGCTACCTCGAAGACGGCACGATGGTAGTCGTGGAGGCGGGCAAGCCGCACTTGGGCAACGAGGTGTCGATTGTGGTGACGAGTGTGCTGCAGACGCCGGCGGGCCGGATGATCTTCGGTCGACCGGAACTGCGACCGGCAAGCGGTTCCCACGCCGCGCTGGCGTCGAGCGGCAGTTATTCCCCTGTGAGCCCGAGCACGGCCACGCATGTGCCCGTGAAGCCGGGCGATAAAGCCTGAGGATGCCATGAAGACTCTCACGCTGCTGCTGATCGTGACGGGAGCCTATGCTCTCGCGGACAATCCGAAAGCCAACAGCGCGAAGGAAGCCGAGACCAACGAAAGCTCGGCCGTCAAAGCCGTCAGCGAGGCACGGCGAACCTATCAAGAATCGCTGCACAAGCTCTATGAGATCTACTCGCAGAACGGCGAGAAGGAGAAAGCCAAGTGGGTGGAAGAGGAGTTGAAGGGCTTCCATCTGATCTCGAAGCCCGCCTACCGCTTCGATGACGCACCGTCCGCCAAGCTCGACGGCAAGGACAATATCAAAGAAGCCAACGAGATGCTCCGGCTGGCGATGTCGTACAAGGATCACGGGTTCGGCACCGAGTACACGCTCAATCAGCGGCGGGCCGAGATTCTACTTCAGGAACTGATCGTCAAGTACCCCACCAGTGACAAGATCGACGCCGCAGCGTACGAACTCGGCGACCTCTACGAAGGGCGTGCCTACAAGCAGTACGCCAGGGCTGCACTTTATTTCGAGCGCTCGAGCCAGTGGCGGAAGAGTGGCCGCAGCGATGCACGCATGCGGGCCGCGAAGCTCTACGACAAGCAACTGAACGACCGCAACAAGTCAATCGAAATGTATCGCGAGGTCGTAGCCCACGACACGGACGCCGACCGGCTCAAGGACGCCGAGCGACGGCTCA
Organism: Limnoglobus sp.; assembly: GCA_041736785.1. Lineage (GTDB taxonomy): Bacteria > Planctomycetota > Planctomycetia > Gemmatales > Gemmataceae > JBGSSZ01. Next base: position 18,753 of record JBGSSZ010000631.1, on the reverse strand, counting down.
GCGATCTGACGGGGTCGAAGAAGTAGACGGGCCAGAAAACCAAGATAACCATAGAGGCACAGTGGAGTCACAGAGAATACCATCACACTCCATGAATACGAGCCGGAAGCGTGAGCGACGGGGCAGCGAACTGATAAGAACTGTACCCGTCGCTCACGCTTCCGGCTCGTACTGAAATGACTTCATTGCTTTCTTCTCTGTGACTCCTCGGCGTTCTCTGTGCCTCTGTGGTTTTCTCCTTCTGAGCTACACGCCCACGTTGGTCGCGGTGCTTCGAAGCTCACAGTTTCGCCGTTCTGTGGATGTTCAAAAGTGAGTTGCCAGGCGTGCAGGCAGAGCGGGGCATCCTCGACTGCGTGCGTCTGCACCTCGCCGAGTTGCTGACCCGGGCAGTACATGGCATCGCCGACGATGGGATGGCCCAGGTGCCACAAGTGCACGCGAATCTGATTCGTGCGACCGGTCCGCGGCGTGACGCGGAGCAGCGTCGTGTCATCAGCGAAGCGTGAAAGCACTTCAAATTCAGTGCGGGCAATCTGACCCTGCACAGTGTCCACAACGCGGGCTCCGCCCTGCCCCGCAGTCGCGGTGATCGCTGCGTCACACGCGAACAGATCCTCAGCCGGATGACCAATCACGCGAGCCAGGTAAAGTTTCCGCACTTCGCCGCGCTCGAACTGCGGCTGCAGAACCTTCGCGAACGCCTGCGTGCGGGTAAAGACAGCGACGCCAGAAGTGTTTGCGTCGAGTCGGTGTGCCGGTCGCGGCTTCTGCGGCGCGTAGACCGTGCGGAGGATCCGCTCCAGCGTGTTGCGGTGGTAGCGGCCGCTCGGGTGCATCGGCAGCGGAGCCGGCTTGTCCAGGACGATCAGGGCATCATCCTCGTGCAGAATCTCGATCGCCGCATTAACGTCGGGTTCGCTTTGAAGCCGTTCGCGGGTGAAGTAGCGCTCGCCGGGTTGCACCCGATGCGACGCGGCGACGGGAGCGCGATCGGCATCGACCACATCCCCTGCCGCGAAATGACCGAGCCATGCGTCCCGCGGCACGTGGTCGAAGACCTCCGTGAGAAATTCGAGGAGCGTCATCCCCGCGTGACGGGCGGCGATCTTGAGCGGCCGGAAATTGTCCTGAGGCTCTTTGCCGGGCAGCGGGCACGTTGCCAGTCGCAGTTTCTCACGATGCTCCGCCAGTGACTCGTCCCGCACGGCCTGCGGTGAGCGATAGCAACGCGGGCACGACACGCCCTCCACCGTCAGTGGATCGGCTAACTCCTCCGCAGTCAGCAGACTCTGGCAGACGTAGCAGAGACCATGACCCGATTCATCGAGATCGGCAGCGAGTCCGATGCGCTTGTCAAAGACAAAACACTCGCCCTGAAAGTGCTCGCTGCCACAGTCCTCGAAATATTTCAGAATACCGCCGTCGAGTTGAAAGACGTTATCGAAGCCCTGCTGCACGAGGAACGGTGCGGCCTTCTCGCAGCGGATCCCGCCTGTGCAGAATGTGACGATCGGCTGCTGTGTCGGCGGCAGTTTCGCGGCGGCGGCGGGGAAGTCGCGGAACTGCCGAATGCCAATGGGCACGGCGTTCTCAAAGGTGCCGAGCTTCACCTCGAAATCGTTGCGAGTATCGAGCAACGTGACAGGCCGGCCCTCATCGAGCCACCGCTTGAGTTCGCGAGCGGTGAGCCGCGGTGCGGGGTCGCTAGCCGGATCGATGCCCGGGACGCCGAAGGCGATGATCTCTTTCTTGATCTTCACCAGCATCCGCGTGAACGGCTGCTTGCGACTCTCGCTCACCTTTGGCGCGAGTTGTTCCAGTCCCGGCACCTGTCGCAACAGAGTGAGTAAGCCGTCGATCGCGTCGGCTCGGCCAGCCACGAACAGATTGACCCCCTCGGTGCTCAGCAGGAGCGTTCCCTTGAGGTCCCACTCCCGACAGGCGGTCGCGAGTCGCTCACGCAGCGATTTGAGCCCGTCGAGCGGAGCAAAGCAATAGGCAGCGATGTTGGTGACGGCGTGCATGGGTGTCTGCTGTGTTATGGCCGTGTGTGGTCGCGGTCGATGGACACGGTCTTGGAATGACTTTGTACACTTTTACACTTGTCGATTTATGAAATTGTTTTCGTTTAACCTATGTCTGCAAATCCATTCCGGATAACGACTTGCGATGACAAAGTTCGGAAGTACCGGCATACGCGCTGCACAATGCTTGCTATTTCTTGTCCGATTCCGAAAAATGTGTTGCACAATTCCTGACGAGCGGTTATGCCGCGCGGTCAGACCCGGCACTCGCACCTGACCTCGCCACGACTGGCGGGGCCATCTCCCCTGCCGGGCAGTTCCTGCGGAAAACGGATTGTGACGATGCGTCGCACGAGCGGCTTCGTCGTCGCATGCGCCGGGTTCCGACCACCCGCATCGGGAGATGCCCATGTTTCCGAATGAGTTCGCCGTTGCCTTCCTCCTGCTGACCTCACCGCCCGGCTTGCCTGAAGCGGCCCCGGAACCGGCTCGCTGGGCCGAGGTCCAGGACTCCGTCCAGAAGCTCGCCGTGAAGTGGGAGATCCTCGATCCGCGTGAGACCCGCTATATCCTCGCCCGCCCCGAAGAGTTCGGCATCGATATCAATCTGCTCCGCCGTCGCTATCAGGAGATGAAAGACGTGCCCCATCTGGCCGACGCCCAGCGACTGCCCGATCGCCACACCGCGAGTGATCTGATTCAGTTCAACCGTGCGTTCCGCAAGACGCTCGACACCCGCAAGACGCTCGAGACCGACCGCACCGACGAATGGCTCACCGTCATGGCCGAGACGGACCGTCTCTATCAGGTCTGGGACAGCATCCGCGACGCCCGCTGCGATTTTTACTACGTGACGGTCCGCCGCAATGCGATGCAGAAGCTGAAGACGCTGATCGGCGACGAGGCGTGGGACGCGGGCGAAATGCCCCCAGGCGTGCCGGTCTGGCGTTTCAATGAAGAGTGAAGATCACCACAGAGGCACGGAGGGAATTCAACCAGTCCGCAGCGCAAGCAAGGCAGTAACTCGCTGCCTTGGTTGCGCTGCGGACTGGTTAAACTATTGTGACTCTGTCGTGATCTTGTTTTCGCTCTTACGTGTGGCGAAGAGCTTCGATGGGGTCCATGCGGGCGGCTCGCCGGGCCGGATACCAGCCGAAAAGGATGCCGACGCCGACGGAGACGCCGAGGGCGAGGAAGATCGACGGCACATGCACCTTGGCCGGCAGCGGGCTTTCGCTGAAGAGTTCCCAGGCGGCTGGCACAACATAGACCAGGCTGAGGCCAAAGGCGACACCCAGCAGGCCGCCGATCGTGGTTTGCACAGTTGCCTCGATGAGGAACTGCGTAGTGATGTCGCCGCGTTTGCCGCCGAGAGCCCGGCGGATGCCGATCTCGCGTGTGCGCTCCGTCACGGTGGCGAGCATGATGTTCATGATGCCAATGCCGCCGACCAGCAGCGAAATGGACGCGATCAGTACCAGCAATGAAGTGAATCGTGTTTTGGCCCGCTCGGCTTCTTCCAGCTTGTCGAGCGGGATGGTCACGGCCCAATCCTTGCGGTCGTGGTTGGCTTCGAGCATGCGTTTGATTTCGGTGCCGACAGGCCGCACCTTGTCCACATCGGTGAGCGTGATGGTCACCTGATTGATTTCGACCTGTTCTCCGCCGCGGCTGCCGGCACTGCGGGTGATGACCTTGGTGCCGACGCGGGCGTCGCCGGTCTTGAAGCTGACGTAGACATCGCCGTTGAAGTCTTCGGCGGCCTGACTGCCGCCGCTGCCGCCGGTGGGCATGCGGTCCGCCGTGACGCCGATCACCACATATTTGAAGCCGCGGACATCGACGGAGTGCCCCAGCGGATCCTCGAACGGGAAGAGCTTGTCGGCTACCGCGGCACCAAGCACGCAGTTGTTCGAGCGGGTCTCCCCCTCCTCGGGCGTGAAGAAGCGACCGCGGGCGAGCGTGAGCTTGTTCACCTCGGCATACTCAGGCGTCGTGGCGACGAAGCGACCGTTGTACACGCGGTTGCCGTAGCGGATCTCCGACGGGAACACCCGCATCGGCACCATGCGGACTATCGATTTGCTGAAGGTGCTGAAACGCTCAAGGTCGGTAAATTTCAATCCATACACGGCAATGAACGACTTGCTCGCGGTGGCGGAATCATCGCTTGGCTTGACGCTGCGGACGATGATGTTCGTGGCACCCTGCCGCTTGATGTCGTCGAGAGCGTCCTGCATGGAGCCTTCGCCGAACGCCATGAGTGCGATCACTGCACTGGTGCCGATGACGATACCCAGCATGGAGAGAAACGCGCGGAGTTTGTGCAGCCAGAGCGACTGCACCGCTTGGAGCACACCACGGGCGAGCTTGGTCGGGCTGATCGGGCTGCCCCGGACCGGCGACGGCGGTGGGGGGATCGTGCTGATGTTCATGCGGAGCTATTCTAGCAGGCGAGAATTCGGAGCATCAGCCCAACTTCTGTCTATAGCACTTCAGTGTAAACGCTCGTGTCAATCGTGCATCTGCTCAGGCAGAGTCGCTCAATCGAGTGGACGAGGCGCGCTTCAGAATGTACCGTGGCACTAACCCTCTCGTTCGGAGTCACCGTCATGCCACGTCGCATTCTTTTGAGTTTCGGCTCGCTGGCACTGTTTGCAGTGGTCGTGGTCGCTCAGGCCCCGAAGGCGGGCGAAGAGAAGAAACCAGCCGCGGCGAAGATCACGTCGACCTTGAAGGTGACGGTGCCGCAGGAGGATGCGGAACTGACGATTGAGAAGACCGCGATGAAGACACCTGGCGTCGTGCGGGAGTTCAACACGCCGGAATTGGAAGCAGGAGCAGTGTACGAATACGAGTTCACGGTTAAGTGGGAACCGAACAACTACACGAAGCTGACCCGCTCCAAGAGCGTGAAGTTCAAAGCTGGTGACGCGGTGGTGATCGATCTCACCAAGGATGAAGGCAAGGACAAGGCATTCATCCGCTATGTGCCCACGCCGGACGACATCGTGGAGAAGATGCTCGAACTCGGGAAGGTGACCAAGGACGACACGGTCTTCGACCTCGGCTGTGGTGATGGGCGACTGGTGATCGCCGCGGTGAAAGCCGGGGCCAAGAAAGGTGTCGGCATCGATCTCGACCCCGAACGCGTCAAGGAATCGAAAGAGAATGTTGACAAGGCCAAGCTCAAAGACAAAGTGGAGATCCGCCAGGGCGATCTGCTCGAAGTGAAAGATCTCGACACCGCCAACGTCGTGCTGGTGTATTTAAGTGACGAACTTGGCGCGATCATCAAGCCAAAGTTGTTGAAGGATTTAAAGCCCGGCACTCGGGTGGTGAGCCATCGTTTCACCATCGGCGACTGGAAGCCGGACCGCACGGTGAAGGTGATGGGCGAAGACGGCGATGAGTATACTCTGCATGTGTGGACGGTGAAGAAATAATCTGGAGTCGAAGACATGACATTCTTCATCCTCTTCATTTCGAATTTTACCGCTGGCCATGAGCCGGCGTTCAAAGATCCTCGTCTTGAATTCAAAGTGGTTGCTGTCGTGTCGCCTTCCTACATCCGAACATCGCTCACATTGCAATATCTGCATGAGTATGCCGCACCTCGATGCGTAGAATCTCGCAGTATTGGTTGCCTAATCGAGCAAGCCACGCTCCTTAATAGTATGTTCACAGCGAATTACCCGCTCCTGGTGATATATGCATCGAAAGACAAGCAAGAATTGCAATACTGCTTGTCGAGAAACGCATCTGTGGCAGCGGCACGAGAGTGGAACTCATCTTGCCGTCCGCATGCCGTCCAAGTTCACGTTGAGATGGTTTCCGTCGATATCAATCATGTAAATAAGAGGTCTCATCTCAGTTTGTTTTCCAACGTCCGGTGGCAAATTGGCCATCGTGATGAGGCCTATGGCTATAATATCGGGACAATTACACTAATTCATGATCGCAGGGCTATTGTCAAATAGCACTGCGCAGCTACGGGTGACTGCATGAAAACAGCGTTTGCTTTTCTGATTTTGTCGTGGACGCTGTCCCTACAGGCAGGTACGTCGAACTCGCTGCTCGATGTTTCGCCGAATGGCAAGCGTCTGCTTGTGGCGAACACCGACCAGGGCACCGTCACCGCCGTCGATCTGGTGACCAGAAAAGTGTCCTGCGAACTGCCAGTTGGCGACTCGCCCGAAGCGGCCGCGTGGATCGGCAACGGCCCGCATGGCGTCGCGGCGGTTTATGGCGACGACACACTCGTGTTCTTTGATACCGATCAAAAAATCATCACACACATTCTGAAAGTGCCCGATGAGCCTTATGGCATCGTGACCACCAAAGACGGCTCGCGGGCGTATGTCACGCACGACTACCCGGGCAGCGTCAGCGAGATCGATCTCGTCAATCACAAAGTTCTGCGCACGTTTAAGGTCGGCGAGAACTGCCGCGGCATCGCCATCTCCAACGATGAAAAAATGCTGTACGTCACGGAATTCCTGACATCCAAGCTGATCGGCGTTGAGATCGCCAGCGGCAAGATCGTCGATTCCTGGAGCGGCTACGAGATGGACAATCTCTGCCGGCACGTGCAACTGCACCCGACGCGGGCCAAGGCCTATCTGCCGCATCAGCGCAGCCGCACCAATGTCTTCGACGCCCGCGGCTCGATCTTCCCGCAGCTTTCGTATTGCGACCTCTGGGAGAAGCCTGAGAAGCGCCGCCGCAGCACGGGACTCGACAGCTACAACGGCGTCATCGTGACGGCGACACCGTGGGAGACAGCCCTCAGCCCGGACGGCAAGAAGATCTACATCCTGTACGCCGGGACCAATGACGCCAACGTCAGCACGGTGTACGACGACGATTATCGCGAAAGTGAGAAGGACCGCCTGGTGAAGTTGGGCCGGCATCCGCGGGCGGTCCGCACGCACGGCGATGCAGTCTACATCTACAACACGCTCGATTGTGATGTGACCGTGCACGATGCCAGGCTGAACCGGTTGCACACGATCGCGGTGACGACGCCCGCCCAGACGCCGGAGTGGGTCCGCGGCAAAGAGCTTTTCAACAGTGCCCGGCGGCCCATGGGTGGCACCGGTTGGGTCGCGTGTGCCTCGTGCCATCAGGATGGCCTGACCGATGGCCGCGTCTGGGAGAATCCCGAAGGCAATCGCCGCACACCCCACCTGTTCGGCGTCGCCCACACGCACCCGCTGCATTTCAGTGCCGACCGCGATGAGAGCCAGGATTTCGAATACACGATCCGCGGCGACCTGATGAGAGGTCGCGGGCTCTACGACGGCAAGCTTGAACCTCGGCACAACTTCACCGACACGACCGAGCTCGACATGAAAATGTCCGGGCGCTCCAAAGACCTCGATGCGATGGCTCTGTACACCAACTCGTTCCCGGTGCGGCCGTCGCCGCATGGCATGGATGAGAGTGCCATTCGCGGCAAGGCAATTTTCTTCGATGCGAAAGTGAACTGTGCATCCTGCCACAGCGGGCCGTACTACAGCGACAGCACACTCGCGAAACCCTACAAGCTGCACGATGTGGGAACTGGCGGTGGCGTACGTGAGAAGATGGGTTCCGCTTTTGACACACCGACGCTCATCGGCGTCTACCGCACCGGGCCATACCTCCACGATGGTCGTGCCAAGACACTCCACGACGTGCTGACCACGCAGAACACAGGCGACCGGCACGGCGTGACGTCGCACCTCAAGCCGGGGGAGATTGAAGATTTGGTTTCATTTTTGAAGACTTTGCCGAACGAACCGCTGCCGTCGCGGACGCCGAACACGGTCAAAGAGTTTGTGGATTTGATCTTTCCCAAGCCGAAAGTGGGCGACGGCCCGGTCACGGCGAAAAAATAGTTGTAAGGGTATGGATTGTGCGAAGTATTCCGACTGTGTAGGACAAGCCTTGACTGGCTTCCTATGATGATCGCGTCGAGGGTGTCCCTCGGCGGAAGCCTCTCTCATATCCCAGGAGTTTTTGCGATGAAGAAGATTTTCGCTGCGTTCGCCCTCGTGGCCGTGGCCGGCTTGGCCATTGGTGCCGAACTCAAGTCGGGTCCGCAGGCGGGCGACAAGCTCCCCGGTCCGTTCCACCCGCTCAACTGCACCGGTGAAAGCGCCGGAAAGAAGAATTGCCTCGTTTGCCAGCACGGCGACAGCCCGGTGGCTCTGGTCTTCGCTCGCACCGCTGACTGCCCCCAGACCGCCAAGCTCATGAAGAAGCTCGACGAAGCCACCGCCGCCAACAAGGCCGCGGAAATGGGCAGCTTCGTGGTGTTCCTGTCCGACGACGACAAGATGCCCGAGAAGCTGAAGGCCATGGCTGAGAAGGCCGGCATCAAGGAAATGACCGTCGCTGTCGACAACCCGACCGGTCCGGCAAAGTACAACGTCGACAAGGACGCTGACCTGACCGTCATCATCTACAATGATCGCACCGTGAAGGGCAACTGGAGCTTCAAAAAGGGCGAAATCACCGACGCCAACATCGAAACCATCTGCAAGGACCTGAGCAAGATCCTTCCGGAAAAGAAGTAACACTCGGCAGCGTTCAACGCAAAACGCAGTCGGAAGCGTGTGCTTCCGACTGCGTTTTTCTCTTTTTGGATTACAATCTCCGATGAGGAGAGCCGAACCATGAAATGCCAAGTCTGCCCGAAGATCGCCACCTATCACATCACCGAGGTGCTGCCCGAGGATCGCTACGAAGAGCACCATCTTTGCGAGGAGTGTGCGAAACAGCACCTCTCCAGCACGGCGACCTCAGCGTCAACTGTGAAAGTCGGCTCGGCTGCTGAGGATGTGGTGGACATTGGTGCGAAACACTGCGACGCCTGCGGGATCAAATTCGTGGAGTTCCGGAACACCGGCCGGCTCGGTTGCCCGCACGACTACGATTCCTTCCATGACGAGCTCGTGCCGCTGCTGGAGAATATCCACGGCGACACCCAGCACGCGGGCAAAACCCCCAAGCGGCTGCCGAGCGTGAAGTCGACGCAACACGAGCTCGCTGCCGTGCGTCGCAAGCTACAGACCGCGATCATGAAAGAGCAGTACGAGGAAGCCGCCACGCTGAGGGACACACTGAAGAAGCTGGAAGCGGAGTGACCGGCTTACCGTACAGACCGCAGATTTGTTAGCCGCAGGCTTCAGCCTGCGGAGTGGGCGTCGACAAATTGAATCTGATTCCGCAGGCTACCGCCGCTGACCGCGGGCGGTGGGTTCGAAGGTGTAGTTCGCGAGATCGATCGGATTGGTCCCGCGGATGCGCGGGCGATTGAAGAGTGCCACCTGGCGATCGCGCAGATCCTCATTCACCTTTTCACCATCGAGAACGAGCTTCATGCGGAACTTCTGCTGCGGCCATTCAAGCACTACTTCCGTCGGCACCTGCACATAGCTGCCGTTCACGTTGACCGCTTTCGCGCTCAGAATTTCCGCCGAGGCCAGCGGAGCGTTCTTCTCGTCGACGATCCAGTGCTTCATCACGATGGGCTTGCGACCGCCATCGTGATCGACATTGAACGCGATCACCCGCCGCACCGGCTGACCGTTCGGCGTCGTGGTCTTCTGCTCCAACAGGTACTTGCGATGCTGCTTGTTGATGCTCACAGTGTATTGGCCATCGGCGGCATAGCCCGACATACCAAGTGCCTGCATCACCCAGTCGGTGTCGAAGGGGATCGGAAACTTCTTCCCCGCCCCGCGGGCGAATTCCTCGTGGCTGCAGTAAAAGTAATTCGGACCGTCCATGCGCTTGACGTACATCCAGAATTCGCGCTCGTTGGAGCCGAGGTCGACTTCACCACTGGTCGCGATGGTGCCGCAGACGAGCCGCAGGTTGCGCGGTTTCGCGGCATAGAGGTAGCTGTCCCCCAGCCGCGGCATGTCGCGGCCGTTCTCTGACGCCTGCACGCTCACATCGGTGTAGCTGATGCTCTGCACCTGCGCAGCCTGGCGGTTGAGATAATCCACGAGGTCCTGGGCGGACCGTTGCGGAATCTCGCCGGTCGGCTTGGGCTCGCGATCCCGCTCGGGCATGTTGCTGAACAGGCTCTTGCAACCGCCGCTGAACAGAGCCGCGGCGACGAGGAGCACGAGCGAGCAGGTTTGGCGTTTCATGTCGTTCTCGCCTCGGTGTTCAGTTCCAGCCCAGTGCGGTGAAGACTTCTTCCTGCACGGTGACGATCGCGTCTTCGGTCAGCCGCGGATCGAGGGCGTCGTATTTCGCGCCGGTCTTCGCATCCCGCACGATCATGACATCCTGCCCATTCACTTTTTTCAGATCCTCAAACTTCAATCGCTTGCGTCGCATCAGCAGCAGAGCAATCACATATCGGAAGTTCACCCGCGAGGGATCGACTGCTTCGGACAGATGCCGGAAGAGATCGAGCAGCACCTCTTCGTTGTAGGTCGGCTTCTTCGGCTTCTCGCTGGTGGCAATCCGCCCTGGCCACCAGGCGATCGCTCCCTCCGGCGGCTCCGACCACGCGTCCGCGGTACAATCGCTCCGCACAAACTTCCCAGACTCCTCAACCAGAACACTCACCACAGCATCGCCAGGGTGAAGCTCACGACCCGTTTTCGCACAAATCCTCGCCGGTGTGGCGATCTCGAACTCAGTCATCGCACCATCCTACGTCACAATGCTGTCCATCGAGAACCCCGGTTTTCACTTTGCCGCCGGTGGTGTCGGACCGGGAAACGGCGGAATCCCACTTTCCCCCGTAGCTGTACTTTGCACGCGCGGGCCAGGCGTCAGAAAGACACTCGTCCGCTGCCGCATGAGCACGTCGCGATCGAGCATCACCGGCGTCGTCCGCCAGACCTTCCGCTCCAACGTGAGCCGATAGCCTTCGTGGAACATTTTCATCATCTCCACGGGCTCGAATTCCGTGGACGAGAGCGGAGCCGGAAAGTCCTGCGGGATCGACGACATGTAGTAGTTCATGCCGAGCAACATCGTCGCGGAGAACGCTTCGTTCAGTTGCGACCGCGTGATGGCGTAGAGCACCGACGAGATGGCGTTCGCAGCGAGGACGTAAGTGCGCGACCGAACAGCGTCCTGATCGGCGTAGAGCTTGCCAGCCACAAGCACATAGAGATTCGATCCCGCCAGCGAGACTTGCCCAGTGGCAGCATCGCGCTCGGGCGGCGAGCGCACGATAAACGCCGAGGTCGCCCCGCCATCCACATGCAGTTCCTGATAGTGCCGGCCATCCACCGCGATGTCGATCGTCTGCGGCGGAAAGAAGCCCGGGATCGCCGACGACGCCAGGAGAATCTGTTTGAAGAGTTTGCGGGACGCGAGATCGGGGTTGCTGGCGATCGCACCCATGTCCCAGGTGACCAGCCGCTTGGTCTGAATATTGGTCGTGCCCACATACAGTCGGCGGCCCTCGGCGTGGCCCTGTGCGATGCGCTGAAACGTTTCTTCGGTCAGGATGCCGTTGATCTGCTCCGCGAGCGGGGCATTGCTCGCAATCGAATCGCCAAAGACCACGGCCCGGATCGGCCGCTCCATTTTGAAGATGTTGTCGCTCTTGAGCGTCGTGTAGACGCGCTTCAATTCACAGTCGTAGTCGGGCCCGAGGAACGCGAGCGTGGCGACGAGGGCTCCGGTGCTGATGCCGGTGACGACGTCGAACTTGGGCCGCGTGCCGGTCTCGGTCCAACCGCAGAGGACACCGGCACAGTACGCGCCGTAGTTCCCGCCGCCGCTGAGGGCAAGGATGTTGAAGATCCGATTGTCCTTCGTAGATTTCTGCTTCTCTTTTCGCAGCTTTTCCGAGAGCGCGACGAGATCGGGCGCGTTGACAAACGGCAGATCATTGGCGGCCGCGGGGTCAATCAGATCAGGCGGAGGCAGCAGTGCACGAGCCCGCTCCGTCTCGCGTTCGTCCACGAACTTGCAACCGCTGATCAACAACAGCAGGAGCAGGAGGCAGCGGTCCATGCCCGGCAGATAGCGTGGCCTGCGCAGCTTGACAAGTCCAATGGGCACAGGGCATGAATCGGTAGCCGCAGGCTTTAGCCTGCGGAAGGTCGCGGTGACCGCAGGCGAAAGACTGCGGTCACCAGGCTCGTGCATAAATCTTTACGCGCACCCCATCGGGCAGGTCCGCTTGCCTTTTCGGGGCGTCTCGATAAAAATTCCGGTTCATCGGCCCGTCAGTTTCCCACGCTGGCTCTCGTGCGCTCGGCCGACGCACGGCAAGGCCCAGCGGTATGTCGGAAGAGGATCCGTCCATGACGGAACAACTAATCGATTTGAAAGCCCTTCTCGTCGAACGTGAAGAATTCGAAGGCAGCATGGTCTCCAAGCTGCGCGAAGGGCTCGCGCAGGGACCGGCTCAGATCAAAGTGCTGAAGGAAATCCACGACACGCTGGTGAAGCGGGTGGCCGTCGCCGCGGGGCCGCAGCAAAAGAAGCTGCAACTCAAGCTGGGCGTGGTCCACTTCTATCAGGGCAACATGCCTGCGGCGGTCGACAGTCTCAAGCAGAGCGAAGGCCCGTTGGCCGCGTTCTTTCTGGGCCGGGCCTACACCCATCAGCACGAATACGACGACGCACTCAAGGCGTTCGACAAGGCTGAGAAGAGCGGCTACGCAGCCCAGCAGGTACAGCTTCAGCGTGCCGGCGTGCTTCGCCAGCAAGGACAAGCCGGCGAAGTGAAAGCCATCCTCGCCAAGATCCGCGACATGGCCGCCCACAACGCGGAATATCATTTTCAGGAAGGTGCCCTCGCCGAAGCCGAAGGCGACAAGATCCGCTGCTCGAAGAGCTATGAGCGTGCCGTCGAGCTCGATCCCGCTCACTCTGGCGCACTCTTTCGCCTCGCCTACTTGAACGACTCCGCCGGCAACGACAACGAAGCCATGACTTACTACGAGAAGTGTCTGCGGCACCCGCCCGTCGGCAAGGGCGTGCTCTGCAATCTCGGCGTGCTCTACGAGGATCACGGCTACTACGACAAGGCCGTCGACTGTTTTCGCCGCCTCGCCAAGGCCGACCCGCGCGACGAGCAGGCCAAGCTCTTCCTCAAAGATGCCGAAGCGTCGCAGTCGATGCACTACAGCCCCGAAGACGAGACGATGTCGCAGGCGTTCCGGCAGATTCTGGAAGTGCCGATCACCGACTTCGAACTCTCCGTCCGCAGCCGCAACTGCCTCAAACGGATGAACATCCGCACGCTCGGCGACCTCACCCGCATCAATGAAAACCAACTCCTCACCAGCAAGAATTTCGGCGAGACCAGCCTCGACGAAATCCGCGCCATCATGGTGCAGAAGGGCCTGAACATCGGTTCGTCGCTCGACCAGGGTCAAGCCTACGAGCAACGCTACCGCCCGCAGCAGAACCTCACGCCCGAAGAGCAGGCGATGCTGAGCAAGCTGGTCAGCGACCTGAACCTCAGTGTGCGGGCCCGCAAGTGCATGAACCGCCTCAGCCTGACCACGCTGGGCGAACTCGTGCAGCGCACCGCTGACGAACTGATGGAAGCGAAGAACTTCGGCGTGACCAGCCTGATGGAGGTCCGCGAGAAACTCACCGGGCTGGGGCTGAAGCTGCGCGGGGACTGAGCCGATGCCGCTCAAGTTTTCCGTCACCCATCGCGATGATTGCGCCCGCGTCGGCAGCCTGACCGTGCAGCACGGGACGGTGCCGACGCCAATGTTCATGCCCGTCGGCACGCGGGCGACAGTCAAAGGCCTCACGCCGCTGATGCTCACCGACGTCGGTGCCTGCATCATCCTCGGCAACACCTATCACCTCACACTGCGGCCCGGCGACGAACTCATCGCCGAGCTCGGCGGCCTGCACCAGTTCATGAACTGGAGCGGACCCATCCTCACCGACAGTGGCGGGTTCCAGGTTTTCAGCCTTGCCAGCCAGATGAAGATCACCGACCGCGGTGCCAGCTTCCGCAGCCACATCGACGGCGCACCGCTTGAACTGACCCCCGAAAAAGCGGTCGAGATCCAGCAGAACCTTGGCTCCGACATCGCGATGGTGCTCGACGAGTGCCCGCCGGGCAATGCGTCTGTGGACGTGTTGCAGAAAGCGGTGGTGCGTTCTATTGCGTGGGCCGCCCGCTGCCAGGCTCATCACCGGCACCCGTATCAATCGCAGTTCGCGATTGTGCAGGGCGGCACCGACATCGCACTGCGTGTGGAGTGTGCCCGCGAATTGGCAAGCATGAATTTCCCTGGCTACGCACTCGGCGGGTTCAGCGTGGGCGAAGGCCCTGTGGCGATGCACGCGGCTCTCCCCGAGTGTGCGGCTCTGTTGCCGGAGAGCAAGCCGCGATATCTCATGGGCGTCGGTCGGCCCGAAGATCTGCTCGCCGGCATCGCGGCGGGGATCGACCTCTTCGACTGCGTCATGCCCACCCGCAACGGTCGCAACGCTCATGCGTTCACAGACGCGGGCGTCGTGAAGTTGCGAAATGCCAAACACAAGCGAGATCCGGCTCCGCTCGAGTCCGATTGTCCGTGTTATGGCTGCAGGCATTTCAGCCGGGCGTATCTGCACCACCTGTTCAGTGTGGACGAGATGCTCGGGCCGATCCTGTTGAGCCAGCACAACATTGCGTATTATCTGCGGCTGATGGCCCGCAGCCGCGTGGCGATCCAGCGTGGTGGTTTTGGTGAGTTTCGCGCCGAGTGCGTTGCCCGCTGGCGATAGCGACGCGAACTGTGCTTGCCCGCAGCGTGTAGAACGCTAGAACATCGGTTCCGATTTTTTAGAGTTTTAACTCAATGATGAGCCTGTTCGCGCAAGATGCCCCAGCCGCCAAGACGGATGCCGCCGCCGCGGGTCCACTTGGGAATCCGCTGTTTTTCATGGTGATGATCGGCATCTTCATGTTCACGATGCTCTGGCTGCCGAGCCGTCGCCAGCGTAAGGAGCAGGCCGCCATGCTGGCATCGATCAAACCCGGCAGCCGGATCGTAACAGCCTCGGGGATCATCGGCTCGATCGTCAGCCTCAAAGAGGGCGAAGACGAGATCGTCATCAAAAGCTCCGATTCGAAGCTGAAAGTCACGAAAGCGTCGATCGTCCGGGTGCTCGGCGCCGAAGACGAATCCAAGTAACTCTCACCCTCTGAAACCAAACCCATGCATCGCAATTTTCTTCGCGGCCTGCTGATTGTGCTCGTGCCGTGCGTACTGTTGGGCGCGTGCGCCCTCTTTATGCCGTATCGACCCGGCATCGACCTCGCCGGTGGCACGATCCTCGTCTACGAGCTCGATCTCGAGAAGGCCAAGGCCAGCCAGAAGCAGTCACGCGATCCGAACGATCCCGATGCGGGCGACGGCCTCGACAGCGAGCAGATGCAGCAACTCGCCGAGGGGCTGAAGAAGCGCATCGACCCCGTCGACACCAAGAACGTGATCATCCGGCCCGTCGGCGGCAGCCGCGTCGAAATCATCCTGCCTTTCGTGCCGAAGAAGGGCGGCGACGCCGACAGCGCCATCACCGAAAACTTCGTGCAGTTCGTCAAGGACATCGTCTCTCAGGTCGGCGTGCTGGAGTTCCGCATTCTGGCCAACGAGATCGACGATGCCGACGGCATCCGCGACGCCGAAGCGAAGATCGCATCGCTCACCCCCGAAGAAGCGGACAAGCTCGCCAAATCGGGCTCGGAGCCCCCCGCGCCCACGGGCACTTACCCCGTCAAAGCCAATGGCGATACCGAAGACGTCAGCTACGAATGGAAAGAACTCGGGCCCGAAGAACGAAATAGCCTGAACATCAGCAACGCCGATGAATCGACAAACCCCGCCACGCTCTACGCCAAGCTCGCGGCCTCCCGCGGCAAAGCGGTCCGCCACGCGACCAGCTACACCAACAAAGAAGGCAAGCCGCAATCGCTCTCAATGCTCCTCTACAGTCGCGAGTTCAAGAAAGAGAATCCCGCGACCAAAGAGGAAGGGAAGAAGATTGAGCACTACGTGCTCACCCGCGTCTCGCCGCTCGACCGGGTGAAAGTCGGCGACAACAACACCCTCCGCGCTGAAGCCCGCAACGAGACCGGCGAGTGGAAGGTCGGATTCAGCTTCCCCACTGGCGGCAGTCGCTTCACCCAGATGACCGACCGCAACAAGCCGAACGGCACCACCTATCGCTCCATGGCGATTCTGCTCGACGACAAGGTCGTCAGTGCCCCGTCGCTCAACAGCCGCCTCGATGCGGGTGGTGAAATCTCCGGCAGCTTCACCAAAAACAGTGTCGATCGCCTCGTCTACATCCTCAAGAGCGGTGCACTCACCGCACAGTTGAAGCCCAACCCGGTCAGCGAAAACACCGTCGGGCCGACCCTCGGCAGCGACACCCGCACCAAGGGGCTCTGGTCCATCGGCCTGAGCTTCGCTGCCGTGCTCGTGTTCATGATCTACTACTATCGCTTCGCCGGCCTGGTCGCGTGCATCGCGCTGCTGATCAATCTGTTGCTGACCATCGGCTTCATGAACGCGGTGAACGCGGCCTACACGCTCGCCGGGCTCGCCGGTATCGTGCTCATGCTCGGCATGGCCGTCGATGCCAACGTGCTGATCTACGAGCGCGTGCGTGAAGAACGCGCCAAGGGTGCTGGCCTCGCCGCGGCGATCCGGGCAGGCTACGACCGCGCACTCCCGACCATCATCGATACTCACATGACGAGCATCTTCACCGCCATCGTGCTCTACACCTTCGGCAACGACAACCTGAAAGGTTTCAGTGTGGCGCTTGCTGTCGGCCTCGTGATCAGCCTCTTCACCGCGCTCTATGTCACACGGCTCATCTTCGACTTCTGGATGCACAAGCGTTGGCTGACCGAACTCAAGATGAAGTCGCTGTTCAGCCGCCCGAACATCGACTTCATGGCCATCCGCAAGCAGATGTTTGTGCTGACGGGTATCTTTACTGTCTGCGGCCTCGGCTTGTTCCTGCTGCGAGGTGAAAACAGCCTGAACGTTGACTTCCGCGGCGGCACGGCCTACGGTGGCCGCCTCTCTGAGCCGCTGGGTCTCAGTGAATTCCAGGATCTGCTCAGTGAGAAGAATCAGGCCGAGAAGCTGCAGGTCAAGGATGTGATCCGCGTCAAACCGCAGGAGGGCGAAGGTGCCGGTAAGGTCGCCGACGACCGCACGTATCGCATCCAGTACGAGGGTGCCGATCGCGAAGTGGTGGTCACGCTGGCCAGCGACCCGGGTGCGCCTGGCGCGCCGGAAGAGGAGCAACTCGCGGCTCTCAAGTCGCGGGCATCGAGCCTGCCGGATGTGTCGGTGGAGCAGGTCTACATCACCGACCTCGATGGCGACTTGGACCGCGGCACCAGCAAGAGCTTCACGCTCCGCACCACAGAGCGGGAGCCCGATCTGGTGCAGGCCATGCTTGATCGCCTGCTCCGTGGGCCGGAAGGCCAGAGCCTGATCGCCGCGACGAAGATGACCATTGGCGAAATCAAGGGGCCGACAGTTCAGCTCAAGTTCAGTGAGCCGACCTCGCTGAATTACATGATCGGCCTGCTGAAGCGGCAGTTCCGCCTCGAGTATCACGAATCGCGAGTCGGGAAGTCGTTTGAACTCACCGGCATCGCCGAGGGTGATGACGCCGCCAAAAAGCAGCAGGTGAGCTCAGGCAAGTACACGACCATGCTGCTCGATGTGAGCAAGAACACGGAGTTTCTGGACCTGCTGAAGCTCGAAGGCGACACGACGAAGATGAAAGCCGAGCTTGACGTGCTCGAGCGGATTTTGAATTCGTCGAAGATCACCTTCGAGAGCCGTCCCACGCCGGAGCGGTTGGAGACGTTTGACGCTGCACTCGCCGAGGACACCAAGGCCCGTGCCAGCTACGCCATCCTTGCAAGCTGGATCGCGATTCTGCTCTATCTCTGGTTCCGGTTCGGCAGTTGGCAGTTCGGCCTCGCCGCCGTGCTCTGCCTGGTGCACGATCTCTGTTTCACGCTGGGTCTGATCGCCGCCTGCCACTATCTGCACCAGATTCCCGGCTTCGCGTCGATCCTGCAGATCAGCGACTTCAAGATCGACCTCAGTGCTGTGGCCGCGCTGCTCACACTCGTGGGCTACTCGGTCAGTGACACGATCGTGGTCTTCGACCGCATCCGGGAAGTCCGCGGCAAGAATCCGCTGCTGACAGTGAAGATGATCAACGACAGCGTGAATCAGACGTTGAGCCGTACGGTGCTGGCCAGCTTGACGGTGTTCCTCGTCGTCGGCGTGCTCTACTTCTTCGGCGGCGAAGGGGTCCACCTCTTCGCCTTCGTCATGGTGATCGGCGTGATTGTCGGCACCTACTCCTCGATCTACATCGCGGCTCCGCTGCTGCTGATCTTCGGTGAAGGCCAGCCCAAGGTCGACATGAAGAAGAAAGCCGAACTGGCGAAAGTCTAGTCCTGTCCATGCCCAGCCGTCGCCACGGCTGGGCTTTTTTTGGAAGTGCCGCAATGCGTTGGCTGCCGCTGCTGCTTCTGCTGACGTCAAGCCTGTCCGCGGCACCGCCGAATGTGGTCTTCATCCTCGCCGACGATCTCGGGATCAACGATCTGGGCTGCTACGGCCGCGTCGAGCACAAGACGCCGAACCTCGATCAGTTGGCGCAGGACGGCAAGCGGTTCACCGCGGCGTACGCGGCGTGCCCGGTCTGCTCACCGACGCGGGCCGCCATCATGACGGGCAAGAGCCCGGCC
>JBGSSZ010000600.1:0-10215 GCA_041736785.1 Limnoglobus sp. | reverse complement strand
CGCATCGGGCGGCAACTCCCCGAAGCCAGTGGGGGATGGGGCAACCCCCTGCCGCCGACGACGGCTCCGTTCGTGGACTTCGGCGCGCTTTCGAGTTCACGATTGACGAGTCTCACTCTGAACTTTCCCGCGCCCGTGGACGCCGCGACTCTCGCCACTCCCGGCGCCATTGCGCTCAGCAGGCAGTCGGACGGCATCGTGGTTCAGACCGGCGCGACCGGCGCGTCCGGAAGGATCTATCTCTCTGCGACATCCGGTTTCGTGACGAGTCTCACCCTGACCTTTGACAATGCCGATGGCGGCGACATCTCCGAGAGTGTCGAACACGGCTCGCTAGCCGATGGTCGCTGGCAGTTGAGCATTCCCGACCTGGCGTATGTCAGCCCGAGCTTTCACCGCCTCTTCGGCGATTCCAATAACGATGGCACCGTCGACGGCAGCACGGACTTCGCCAACTTCGGCGGAGTCTTCGGGCAAACGGTCGCGGACTCCGCATTCGATTTCAACGGCGACGGCGTCATCGACGGCGCCACCGATTTCGCCCAGTTCGGCGCGCGATTCGGTCTCACGCTTTAGAATCACGCCCCATGGAGTGAGCCCGATGTGGCGCACAACGCTGCTGATATTGCTCCTCGTGGCCAGCCCCGCGGGCATCCAGATCGATTGGAACGATCTCACTGGCGTTCCGCCGGCGGTGGTTGGCCCCGGCACTTCGTTCGCTGCGACATTATAAGAATTGTGTTGTTCTCCTGCGATTGATGTGGTCGTTCCTCGTGGTCGAACAGCGGAACACCGAACCTTTCAATTGATCAGTTGTCACTCCCCCGCCTTTCGGCATTGCCGGCGGCGGAGTCCTGGTGTCGCTCGTGGTGCGAAAAGACCGCAACTCGCGGTTGGACTTCCGGCTGTCGGCGAACCCTGTGGCCGCTTGGGGCGGCCGGGAGTTTGTGATTCTGTGAAGACGCACGTCAACGTCGGGACCATCGGTCATATCGACCATGGCAAGACCACCCTCACCGCCGCGATTCTCGCGGTGCAGGCCACCAAGGGCCTGGCCAAGCTCAAGAGCTACGACGCGATCGCCAAAGGCGGCACGAAGCGCGACGCGACGAAAACTGTCACGATCGTGGCCTCGCACGTCGCCTACGAGACCGACACGCGCAGCTACGCCCACATCGACTGTCCGGGCCACGCTGATTATGTGAAGAACATGATCACCGGAGCCGCTCAGATGGACGGGGCGGTGCTGCTGCTCTCCGCGGTCGACGGCCCGATGCCGCAGACGCGGGAGCACATCCTGCTCGCCCGGCAGGTCGGCGTGCCACGTCTGGTCGTGTTCGTCAACAAGGTCGACCTGGTCGACGACCCCGAACTGGTCGACCTCGTCGAACTCGAAACCCGCGAGCTTCTGACTCGCTATGGCTTCGACGGCGACGCGGTGCCGTTCGTTCGCGGCAACGCCAAGGGCGCCCTCGATCACCCAGTCGATCCGGCGTTCAACGGCTGCATTGCCGATCTGCTCGCGGCTCTCGACGCCCACATCCCGACGCCGGTGCGGCTCACCGATCGGCCCTTCCTCATGGCCATCGAAGGGGTCCACACAATCGAAGGGCGGGGCACTGTGGTCACGGGCAAGATCGAGCAGGGCACGGTGAAAGTCGGCGACAAGGTCGAACTCCTCGGCCTCGGCGACGTGCTGGAGACAGTCGTCACGAGCGTCGAAGCGTTCAACCAGTCGGTCGATGTCGCCGTTGCGGGCCTGAACGTCGGCGTGCTGCTGCGTGGAGTGAAAGCCGAGCAGGTGCAGCGCGGGCAGGTGCTGGCGGCCTTGCGGAGCCTGAAGCCGCGGAGCCGGTTCAAGGCGGAGATGTATGTGCTGACGCAGAAGGAGGGCGGCCGTCACACGCCGTTCTTCACCGGCTACAAGCCACAGTTCTACGTCCGCACGACAAATGTCACGGGAATCATCGACCTGCCGAGCGGCATGGAGATGGTGATGCCCGGCGACAACGCGAGCGTGGAGGTCCGCCTGGACAAAGCGATCGCATTGGACGCTGGCAGCCGCTTCGCCATCCGTGAAGGCGGCAAGACGATTGGCAGCGGCGTCGTGAGTGAAGTGCTGGCGTAATAACGCCGTCCGGAAGGTCATCCTTCCGGACGGTTGTTCGTCATGCTGAATAGCCCGATTCGGTCCTGCTTCCAGCTTCAGCGGAGCAACTGCCTATCGTGATTTCGGCAACATGTAAAGTGGCTTCAGCATTGTTTCTCTCGTAAAGCCTGCTTGGGCCTCGGAGCCTATGGGCATCAGAGCCAGGAGTCGCATACCGCTAGGATTGTCGTTGTCCGTGCGTGGCCTCGCCGCTGGTTCTGCTGGGTGATCTCAATCCTGCACCAGAGTCAAGTTTCCCATCATTCATTACGACCGTCGGGTCATTGGTGTACTTCGGCGCCAACACGCCCGAGACGGGTCTTGAACTCTGGAAGACCGACGGCATAACATCCGGCACAAGCCTCGTTGCGGATATTTCCCCGGCGTGGCGTCGTCGGCCACGGGCGCGAATCCGAAACCGGTCCTCGTGGGCGACATCCTGTATTTCGCCGCCAACGACGGTGTCAGTGGCAGTGCATGCACTTCTGAAGCGGACGCAGAATCAGCGATTGGCACCCGCTTTGCCTTTGTCTTTAGGGTGAGGATACCGCGACAATTCGCTGATCGCTGAGCATTCATCCGCGGCTCCAGGATGCGGCCCGTTCTCCAGAACGGCGCGGTCGAATGTCTGCTATGGTAATCGAATCCTGCGAGGTTACACGATGCTGCCGATGCTTGGCTTGCTACTGGCCGCTCCACCGGTTGAGCGGGATCTGCATTCCGCATCGAATCCGGAGCATGTCCGCGTCACCCACATCGACCTCGATCTCACCGCAGACTTTGAGAAGAAGCAACTCCGCGGCACTGCGACGCTCAAGATCGAACGTGTGATCGAAGACAGTCCAGTTCTGATGCTGGATCAACGCGGCTTGAAGATTTCGTCCGTCGAAATCTCATCCGATGGCAGTACCTTCTCACCTGGCACCCAGATTGCGTCGCCTACAAAATCGGTGTCTGAAGAAAACGCGCTGGCGATCCAACTGCCCAAAGATGCCAAGTCGGTGCGCATTACCTATGCCACCGGCCCGGATGCAACGGCTCTGCAGTGGCTCACACCGGAGCAGACTGCGGGCA
The DNA here is from genome assembly GCA_041736785.1 of Limnoglobus sp. Classification (GTDB taxonomy): domain Bacteria; phylum Planctomycetota; class Planctomycetia; order Gemmatales; family Gemmataceae; genus JBGSSZ01. The sequence goes on along the minus strand of JBGSSZ010000600.1, from coordinate 6,992 downwards.
AGAAACACCCACTGCTCTTCACGCAGTCGCAGGCGATCGACGCCCGCAGTTGGATCCCGTTGCAGGACACGCCCGGCGTTCGCGTCACGTACTCCGCTCGGATCCGCACGCCCAAGAACCTGCTCGCGGTGATGAGTGCCGCCAACGACCGGAAGCACGAACTCACCGGCGACTACAAATTCGAGATGAAGCAGGCGATTCCCGCTTACCTCATCGCACTCTGCATCGGCGACCTCGAGTTCCGGCCGCTCGGGCCACGGACCGGCGTCTACGCTGAGCCCAGCGTGATCGCGAAGGCGGCTGCGGAGTTTGCGGACGTCGAGGAGATCCTCACCGCGTGTGAGAAGCTATTCGGCCCCTACCGCTGGGATCGCTACGACATCCTCATCATGCCACCGAGTTTCCCGTTCGGCGGCATGGAGAACCCGCGGCTCACCTTCGCATCACCCACCGCATTGGCCGGGGACAAAAGCCTCGTCTCGCTCGTAGCCCACGAACTGGCCCACTCGTGGAGTGGCAACCTTGTCAGCAATGCCACATGGCGCGACTTCTGGCTCAACGAAGGCTTCACTGTCTATCTCGAGCGCCGGATCATGGAGGCTGTTTACGGCAAGGAGCGCGCCGAGGCCGAAGCGCTGCTCGGCCGCCGCAGTTTGGAGCGTGAGATGGCCGCCATGGAGAAACGCGACCAGATCCTGCACATCGACCTCAAGGGCCGCCCGCCGGTCGACGGGCTCACCGACGTTCCCTATGAGAAGGGCGCACTGTTTCTGAAGCACCTGGAAGCCGTCTATGGCCGCGAGAAGTTTGACGCGTTCCTCAATGGCTACTTCGATCACTTTGCGTTCAAGAGCATCCGCACTGGCGAGTTTGTGGACTATCTGGAACAGCACCTCGTTCATGGCGACACGAAGGCGAACGTGAAGGAGTGGCTCTTCGAGCCGGGACTGCCGAAGAATGCGCCGTTGGCCAATGCGAAAGCGCTGGCGCAGGTGGAATCGCAGGCGAAGGCGTTTGCAACTGGCGAAGTGAAAGCCGCTGCGTTGTCAGGGAAGTGGACGGCCCTGGAGTGGCTCGCGTTCCTGAACGCGCTGCCTATGGATGTCGGCGCGGGCCGTATGAAAGAACTCGACGCCGCCTTCGCGCTCACGAAATCCGGTAACTCTGAGGTGCTCTTCGTCTGGCTCCTCCTGAGCATCGCGAATGGTTACGAGCCGTCAATGCCACGGCTGGAGTTGTTCCTGACCGAGCAGGGCCGCCGCAAGTTCCTCAAACCACTCTATGAGGAACTGGTCAAGACCTCCGCCGGCAAAGCGAAGGCCGCCGCGATCTACAAAGTCGCCCGCCCCGGCTACCATCCCGTGAGTATCGAGACCATCGACGCAATCGTGAAGCCGTAACAGAGCGACCCGCGGAACTCAAACATGCAACTCAACACCGGCGGCACCTCTGCAATCCATGCAGACAGGCTGGATTGATGCAATTTGCACCTCCAGCGTCCATGAGGGCCAGTGTGTCGTCAGCCACTGAAACGACCGTGATCGGTTCGTTCCCGCGATCGCTGCCGCCCAAGCCGCGGTTGTCAAAACTCACACAGGTGAAGTGATCGGCCAGAGCCTCGACCTGCCGGTTCCAACCGTCACCGTGCGTGTTGACACCTTGGATGAAGACCACCGGCGGGCCACTCCCGCGGACGCGGCAGGCCAACTTGTTGTTGCGAAGAGTCAGTATGCGGACTTCGCTCATGCATGTTAAACCGCGAACCCACCACATCGGCGACCGAGTCGATCCTGCGGACTCGGGAGGTATCGCCCGGCGTCAGCACCTCACTGTGTTCAATTCAGGGTTGAAGCAGTCCCACCAAAAAAGCAATAGCAGCGCCGGAGCCGAAAGCCATGCCGGTCACGATCAGTTATCGTCGTCCATAATCGGAGTGTCTTGTGCGATCGAAGTAACGGTTCCAGCCCAGGATGCTGATGTAGCACAGCGCACCAACACCAAGAAGACCGCCGATGACGATGTAGACCATGAGAGGAACCGCAAGCCGTCTGTCATCGGGTAAGCCTTTGCTCATGACCATCGAGACCAAACCTGTAACAGCGAGTGATAAGTAACCAGCGAACAGTCCGAAAATGGCGATGAAATAGAGCCGCAGTTCCTGTCCTTCAACCTCGGATTCATCAGGAAGATCTTGCGACTCCGGGATTTCTTTTGGAATTGTCTCTGCCACACGATGGCCGGCTTCGACCAAGAGGCCGCGATAATGATCCAGGAGTGGTCGAAGGTACACTTTGTCTTCGATTGCCGCGAGTGCTCGGGAAAGCTGTTTCAGGGAATCGAGGACAATTTGGGATCGAACTGCCACCGTTTGCCAATCGTTTTGGCTGAGTGCTCGTTCCATCAGGAGAGTTTGCAACCAGAGCCGTTGCTCCGGTTGATCGGGCGGCAAGGTCTCCGGTGGCTCCTCGATCATTCCGGCACAATACGCCACGGCTCGCCATGCTGTGTGGCAATACGGGTCGTCGAAAGACGGGTGCCCAGGGAGTCGATCTAAGACGGCCTTCGCTCGTTCGTGATCCCCTGTCTTAAAGAGATACTCCGCACGATCAATCTCGGTGGCGAGAGCACTTGCGGCAAAGCTCGGGCCTTGCAGGAGCCCAAGTGAGTCGTCCGATACCTTTTCGGCGTCCGCAACCCGGCCTTCCGAGACCGCCACCCAGACACGGACGTGGTTTGCGATGAGCCTATCAGTCTGGGAGGGATTATCCCAATATCGTTCAGCTTCTGCAAGTAATTCGGCTGCTCGAGCTATGTTCTTGCGCTCCACCCACCCGTGGGCGGCCATGAGCGACATCGTGGACAGCATTGTCCGGTCCTCGATCGCCTGCCATAAGCCGCTGAAGGAACGCAGTAGATTCACGGCGAGTGCAAATGGGACTCCGCTCATGGGGGCTTTGCGAAGCGAAAACAGAACCGCACCGTCGGAGGGCAAGACCGCGGTGTTCACACGAAACTGGAGCGGGACGAGATTGCCGATGCCAAGCAACGCGTTGCAAGCGCCCAATACCCAGACCGGGATAAGCCATGGATGGGGAGGACAGTACCCGACGATGGCGAAGGCAACGCCTGCTGCGATCAGATTGGCGAGAATCCCGCCCCCAAAAAAGATTGCAAGTGATCTGCGCGAGTTCAGTCCGTGGATCCGAGCGAAGGTCATGCCCTGAAATGGTAGCCGTGTCGCTAAATAGAAAGCGATGCCGCGAACTCGGACCCACAGAACCCAACCTCCCACGCCGGTGCCGACTGATGTGATCCGGATGCCGCTCGCGATGCCTCCCAGGCAATGGCCGAACTCATGGATCCAGATCGATGCGTAGAGCCCGATCATCAGCGAGAGGAGAATTCCCAACGCTGCTGTGAACTCGGGCATAGCTCACCAGTGGTGTCGGTTGTATCTCTGCTTCGATCAATTGTCGCGTTTCTTCGGGGCTGCGGGGTCCTTGGTCCGATTCTTCTTTTCAAGCTCGACAATGTAAGTGGTGAGCGTGTCGTCCTTTTGTTTCTTGAGCAGTTCCTCAACAGCTTCGATTTTGAACGTGTTGTCCTTCTCCTTAAGAGCACGATACGTTCCGAAGAGAGAAATCACGCCCGCGTAACGGTCGTTCCGCAGGACGCCGGAGTTGAGTTGCGACTGCACATTGCCGGCGGCGTAAGCGGCCATGAGGATCGGCGAGAGCTTCTTGTTGTCGCCCGTCCACTTCGTCTCCTCTTCGCCGAAGTACACCATGGCTTTCTCGGTCTGAGCCGTGAAGACGATGATCGCCTTCGCCATGTCCTCCGCCTTGTCTCCCTTCGGGTCCTCCAGGATGTACATCGAGGCTCGACGGAAGTCCTTTTCGGTGGGGTCTGCAGCGGACGCGGTGGCGGCAAGTAAGCTGAAAAGCACGATGCGGAGCATGCTTGGATTCCTCGGGGTCCAGCCTTTGTAGGTCCACATCGCCTGTTGGCATCACGGAATTCCCTCTTCGACCGACTCAGCTACCAGTCGGTCAAAGGCTCGAATAGCGCTCTGGACCCGTGGCTCGCGGACTACTGGGAAGACCAGTGAACGAAAGCCGTTGCTACGACCTCTGAAAACGTTGCAGGTCGAGGGGCCAACTTCCGCTGGCGGCTCAGCCGGCGGGACAATGTCTGGTACGCTGATGGGCGGACCAACACCCCTCCTGCTGGACGTCGCACCTTGAGGCTTATTCTACCTGGCTGGAGGAGAGCAAAAATGCGCCGCGAACTCAGGTCCATGAGCTCATCACGCTGAAGCAGATCATCGGATGGCTGACCGAGAGCGGAAACCTCGTTAAATGTCTCGTCGGATGTTCGTGGGTACGAGGCAAAAGCTATTCCGACACTCGAGGAGACCCCTGGTTGAGCGAGTTGATTGACCCAGACTTGACACAGTCAACTGGGTCATCAACTGATGAGCTGCAAACCCTTGCTGCATAACGAGCTAGAAAAGAGGCTTTTTGAAAACGGGAGTGGATGGGAGTCCAAAATGGACATTTCCCTATCCTGCGACGGAATCAGACTTTGCGGCGGTATATTCATCGCCGACAAGGACTTACGATGAAATCGCTGTTGTCACCAGTTATCACGAACACTCCCGCGAACTCACGCCATTGACACACTGTGTCAATGGCTTGTCGCCCCCGGCACCTCCTACTGGAGGTGCTGTTCATGGCGGAAAGCAAGAAAGATCTCTTCGACTTTATTTTAGGACTCGGCAATGAAACGCTGCCCGAGTCGTCACGCAAGAACAAGAAAAGAACGCGTGGCTTGCCGGATGATAAGTCCCGCCGCATGCTGGCTGAGACGTACCTCAAGGTGCAGCATCGACTCTGGCCCGATCTGGTGAAAGCAGGCATTCTGCCAGAGATCACGGAAGCGAACATCGGCGAAATGGCTGAGCAATTCCGACAGGTGTTCTTGTCCGGAAAGTGGAGCCTTTTCACGCACAACTTGGCTAAGCCGAGTTGGGTCGCACTGGCTGCGGCCTACATCCGCTTCAGTCACGACAACTCGAATCCCCGCTCCTTGGATCAACAGCTCGAATTGACACTGAAGAAAGCTCGTGAGTTGAACTTCTTCGTTCCATGGCAGTTTGTTTTCGCCGACTTCGCCGTGACTGGCATGACGGCGGCTCGCCACGGATATCAGCTTGTGAAAAACCTGATGCAGCACGGTCCGAAGGAGGTCGACTGCCTGGTTTTCGATGATCAGGGGCGGGCAACGCGGAATTCGATTGAGGCCCTGCATCTGGGTAACATGATCAGTTCGTGCAAAAAGAGGATGGTTGGGGCATCGGACGGCTTCGATTCGTCGTCTGATTATTCCAAAATCATGCTTCATATCTTCGCCATGTTGCATGAGATGTTCATCATTCAGCTAAGCGCCAAAGTTCGTCGCGGAATGGGGGACGCATTTTCCTTGGGCAAGAACATCTATGCGCCAGCGGTCGGCTACAAACTTGTTGATAAGCGAGACAAGGACGGCACTCTCATTGTTGATGTAGAGGGCTTTGTCGAAAAAATCAGAATTACGGACGAGGTGGAAGCTAAGTGGGTCTGCGACGCTTACCACTGGTATGCCGATCTGAGCTGGAGCCTGATTCGCATTGTTCGCATGTTTAACGACAACAAGGTTGGCGGCAGCATCAATTGGTCATGCGCCGGTGTCAAGCAGATGTTGCGTCGCAGTACGTATCGCGGTGTCGAGTATTATGAAATGACAAAACAGGTATGTGACCCTGATTCGGGGGCAATCAAAACGACAAACAAACCGAAATCCGATTGGAAGGTGCGGGAGGTACCTGAAGCCCGCATTGTGCCTGACGACCTCTGGGAGCGTACCCAGGTCCGACTCGACAAGAGCGACGAGATCTTCGCCAGGAAAAGGAAGGGCAAAACGCCCAGTCGGACGGAACTCTTCCCGAAGACGCTATTCCGCCCGATTTGTGGCGACTGCAAGAACCCGATGTCTCTCGGCCGCAGTGGCAAGTATGCGGCCTATTTTTGCAATCACGGAAGGATGGGGTCAGATAATTGTTCATTCCGCAGCTACAAAGCGGCAGGTATCATTGACCGCGCGATCCTCGACCGGATTTCACGAGAGTACTTCACGGAGGAATTCATCGTCAAAGTCGTTGAATTGGCAAACGAGCGCCTTCAGTCTACGCCCAAGTCTGAAGCCATTGATGGCATCAGCTTGGACCGGGCAATTCGTCAACGCGAGCAGAAAATTCGCCAACTGAATGCACTTCTCGATTGCACGGAGGATACTTCGAATTTGCAGTCAATCTTCAAGAAGGTCGCAGAACTTGAAGAGAAAAATGCTGCGGAAAAGGCATTGCTTGCTGAGGCCATAAAGCCCAAGCAAGTCGTTCCCAATGCTATCACCACGAAGGAGGTGTCGACATTGCTGGATGATCTCCGCGCGCTGCTGAACGATGACGTGGGAGCGGCTGCCCCAGTTTTGAGTGCTCTGACCGGTCCGGTTGTGGTGACACATGAACCGAAAGAAGAAGGGGGCAAACCGGAATGGAAAGCCCACTTTATGCTGAATGCAGTGCCAGTTTTCCTTTTTTTAGCCCGTAAAAGGAATTGTCCAACGGCCGGCGCTTGGGATCTCCTAAATGTTGGTGATTGGACAATCGGTGAGAAAGTCGAACTATGGCTGCCGTCAAGGAAGCAGAGTAAGAAATGACCGAGTACGAGGTGTAAAGCCGGAACGGTAGGGTGCCGCCCGGCAATACACACGCGGTCGGGCCTCCGTCTGCCAACGGAAGCTCGGCCTCCAGTTGTCCCTTTCCAGACTCTGGTCGCATTTTGGGGCGAAAGTTGCCGAATAGCCATCTGAGGTGGCGATGGACTGGGCAGCGTGATTTCGGCAATTGCCGGTGCCGATTCTGCGACTTGTTCACGCTGGAAGACCCTGCGTTT
>JBGSSZ010000534.1:0-9452 GCA_041736785.1 Limnoglobus sp. | reverse complement strand
CCGGGAATGCGCTGCCTGGTCGTGGACGTCGGCGGCGGCACCAGCGACTTCAGCCTGATCCGCGTCGTGGAGGGCCAGGGCGCACTCGCCTTCGAGCGCGACGCCGTGGGCGATCACCTCCTGCTCGGTGGCGACAACATGGACCTCGCCCTGGCCCGTGCCGTGGAATCCAAGCTGCCTCAGAAAGTCGAAGCTGCACAGTTCGGCGGCCTGGTCCAAGCGTGCCGCGAGGCAAAGGAAGTGCTGCTTGCGGCGAATCCACCCGGGAGTTATCCCGTCACGGTGGTTGGTCGTGGTCGTTCGGTCGTCGGCGGGACCGTCTCTGTGCCGATCGCCGCCAGTGATGTGCAGCAGGCGATCCTCGATGGCTTCTTCCCTGCTGTAGCATTTGACGATTCGCCAGCACGCGGAGCCCGCACCGGGTTGCAAGAAATGGGCCTGCCCTACGTCAGCGACCCGGCCGTGACCCGGCATCTGGCAGCGTTCGTCCGCGAGCATCTCCCCAAAGACGCTGTGATCGATGCCATTCTCTTCAATGGGGGCGTCTTCCAGCCGGCGACTCTCCAGCAGCGGTTGATCGATGTGATGTCGCCGTGGTTCGCGAGCACCTGGAAGCCGCTGGTGATGACGAGTCCATCGCTCGATCTCGCGGTCGCATGGGGTGCAGCCTACTACGCCTGGCTCAAGCAGAGCGGCGGCAAACGCATCGGCGGCGGCATCCCGCGAGCTTACTACATCGGTATCGAGCAGGGGTCAGGGGTCCGAGGTCCGAGGTCCGGGGATGAGGTCACAGTCGTGTGTGTCGTCCCGCGGCGGTTGCAGGAAGGGGACGAGATCAGTTTGAAAGAACCGGAACTGGAGTTGGCGCTCGGACAACCAGTGCTGTTTCCCCTGTTCACTTCGACTGTCCGCGAAGACGCTCCCAGCTCAGTGATCACGTTGTCGGCGAGTCAATTGTTGTCGCTGCCGCCGCTTCACACCGTGTTGCGGGGAGGCAAGCGAGCCGGCACGAAGCAAGTGCCCGTCACGCTCGCAGCGAAATGCACCGAGATCGGCACACTCGAATTGGCCTGCGTGTCGCGGGAGGGCAACCGTTGGAAGCTGGAGTTCAATGTCCGCGACATTCGCCGCGATGACGATGAGGCTGCGAGTGAACCTGTGGTGATCGATGTCTGGCCGGAGGAGAAGGTGCAAGCCGCGGGCAAGGCGATCTCAGATACGCTTCGTGGGCCGGAGTCGCCGCAGGAATTGCCACGCAAACTGGATACGGCACTCGAGGCGACCCGCAATGAATGGCCGACTGCGCTCTGTCGGCGTTTGTGGGAGTTCCTCGAAGCAGGTGCCGAAGGTCGCACGCGGGGGCCGAGCCACTTGAGTCGCTGGTACAACCTGAGTGGCTTTGCGCTGCGGCCCGGTTTTGGCGATCCGCTCGACCGCTACCGTGTGGAGTCGCTCTGGAAGCTGATCACTGCCACGGCATCGAGTGCGGGCAAGTCGGCCATTCCCGAAGGCGGCGCCGATTTCTGGATCATGTGGCGGCGTGTTGCCGGCGGGCTCAATACGGCTCTGCAACAGTCGCTTTTTGCGAAGCTGCGGCCGACGTTGCTGCCGGGCAAAGGCAAGCCGCCGCCGAAGCCGGGAGCGAATGAACTCGCGGAGATGTGGCGGGCCGCCGCCAGTCTGGAACGCATCGACGCCAAGACCCGCGAGGCACTCGGCACTGCACTCATGACGATGCTCGAGCGACCGCCGACATATCTCTTCTGGAGTCTGACGCGGCTCGGCTCACGCGTGCCGTTCTACGGGCCGTTGAACAATCTCGTGCATGTTCACACGGTCGAAACCTGGATTGAAAAGCTGCTGACCCTGCATCCGGAGACAGACGCGGACCGCATGGGTTGGGCTTTCGCACTGGCACAGATGGCGAGGCGGAGCGGACTGCGGGCTGTGGATGTCGATGAACAGCTTCGCGAGCGAGTGCTGACGGTCCTGCGACCGATCACAATTCCAACCGCGTGGATTGCAATGGTGGAAGCTGTGACCCATGACGCCGGCGACGAACGCAGCCGACTCTTTGGCGACTCGCTACCCATCGGGCTGCGGCTGATCGACTGAGTCATTACATCTGCAGTCGCCACCTTATGCTTTCCCGCGTTGCGAGGGGAACTTGCCCTTACGGCCGCGCTTGGGTTTCGCCTGCGTGCTCGCCACCTTCTCGCCTTTGAGTTGTGCGATCTTGTCCCGCAGGCTCGCAGCCCGTTCGAACTCCAGGTTCTGTGCTGCCGACAGCATTTCTTTCTGCAACTCCTCCAGGAACTCCGCCGTCACGGTCTCCTCGGCAGCCACGCCCGCGGCTTCCTGGGCTGTCTCATGCGCCGCGATCTCGTCTTCGATCAGACTCTTGATCGCCGTGATCACGGTCCGCGGCGTGATGCCGTGCTCGGCGTTGTACGCCGTCTGCACCTCACGGCGGCGGTTGGTTTCCGCGATCGCCTTCCGCATGCTCTCCGTGACCGTGTCCGCATACAGAATCACCTCCGCATTCACATTGCGGGCGGCACGACCAATCGTCTGAATCAGGCTCGTCTCGCTCCGCAGGAAGCCCTCCTTGTCCGCGTCGAGGATTGCCACCAGACTCACTTCCGGCAGGTCGAGCCCTTCACGGAGCAGGTTCACGCCCACTAGCACATCAAACGATCCCTCCCGCAGTTCGCGGAGTGTCTTGATGCGCTCGATCGCGTCGAGTTCGCTGTGCAGCCACTTGCTGCGGAGCCCCGCTTCGGTGAAGTAAGTCGTCAGGTCCTCGGCCATGCGTTTGGTCATCACGGTCACGAGCGTACGCTCTTTCTTCTGAGCCCGCATCACAATCTCTTTCTCCAGATCCTTCACTTGTCCGCGGGCCGGCTTGATGTGAATCACCGGATCGACGAGACCCGTCGGGCGGATCACCTGCTCGACCACTTCGCCGCCGACACGCTCCAATTCATACGGTCCCGGCGTGGCACTCAGGCAGAGGCAGTTCTTGACTTTCTTCTCAAACTCGTCGAACTTGAGCGGCCGATTGTCGATCGCACTCGGGAGACGGAAGCCATGCTCGACCAGCGTCTTCTTGCGGGCGAAGTCCCCGTGAAACATTCCCCGCACTTGAGGAAAGCTGACGTGGCTCTCGTCCACCACCACGAAGAAATCCTCGGGGAAAAAGTCGAGCAAGCAGTAGGGTGCTTCGCCGGGTGCCCGACCGCTGAACCAGCGGGCATAGTTCTCGACGCCGCTGCAGTAGCCCACTTCGCGGAGCATGTCGAGGTCGTAGCGGCAGCGGGCTTTCAATCGCTCCGCTTCGAGCAGCTTGCCTTCGGTCTTGAACTGTTCGAGGCGCTCGTTGAGTTCGGCTTCGATGCCGATGATCGCCGCGCGGGTCCGCTCTTCCGGTGTGACAAAGTGTTTAGCGGGGTAGACGTAAAGCTCTTCCAGAGTCTTGACCACTTCGCCCGACGTGGGATGAATCACCGATAGCGCATCGATCTCGTCGCCGAAGAGTTCGATGCGGAAGCCCGCTTCTTCGCTGGCGGGCCAGACTTCGATGGTGTCGCCGCGGACGCGGAACTTCCCACGCTCGAACGAGATATCGTTCCGCTGATATTGAATGTCAACGAGCTTGAGCAGCAACTTTTCGCGCTCAACGATTTCGCCTTTGCTGAGGTGGATCATCATGCGTTTGTAGTCGCTCGGCGAACCGAGGCCGTAGATGCAACTCACACTCGCGACGATGATCGCATCGGGCCGGCTGACGAGGGCACTCGTCGCGGCGAGCCGCAGGCGATCGATATTCTCGTTGATACTCGAGTCCTTTTCGATGTAGATGTCCCGCTGTGGGATGTACGCCTCCGGCTGGTAGTAGTCGTAGTAGCTGACGAAATAGTGCACGGCGTTGTTCGGGAAGAAGCCCTTGAACTCCTTATAAAGCTGAGCCGCGAGAGTTTTGTTGTGGGCCAGCACCAGTGTGGGCTTTCCAAGCGCAGCGATCACGTGGCTTGCAGTGAACGTCTTCCCCGTGCCCGTCGCTCCGAGCAGCACCTGAAAGTCGCGACCGCTCCGATAGCCCGCCAGCAGTTCCTCAATCGCCTTGGGCTGATCGCCCGCGGGAGTGTAGTCGCTGATCACTTCCAGTGCCGGCATGTCGCAGTCTCACGTGTGTGCAAGTACAGTTTACGCGACGGGTCTGTTGCGGCGTATCAGAGTTGAGCCAACACTTTTCGAATCTGTTCGTGCCCGTCGCGGAGGAGGAAGTTGCCATCGCGACCGCGGCTCTTCGCACCCAGAAAGTAGTACCCTGGCTCGGGTGTGCAAATGTCGCCCGATGGTTCGCCCGCGCGCAGTTCCTGACTCAGAATCAGGTCAGGCCGATAGCCGACATTCGCAATCACACGATCCACTTCCCAGTTCACTGGTTTGCCAAGGCAGGTCCCCGCGACGCGGAAGCCCTGATCAGGTCCGCGGCTAACCAGTTCCTCGACGTGCGTCTGCGGATGAAACTCCAGATTCGCATCGCAGCGGCAGGCAAGGCTGTTGGCCCGCGCTGCCAGTCGATCCCGCTCGCGCAGCGGATCATTCGCGATCCGCGGCAGCGGAGCCCCCTTCGGTCCATGAGACAACCAAAACACCCACGTGCTCTGATGCTCCTCCGCCAGCATGGCTAGGCTGGCGATGGTCGTCGCCGCGGAGTAGCCATCGCCGATCAGCACGATGCTCTTCCCGGCATAGTGAGTTGTTTTGGCACCGAGAATGTCGTCGTTCCAGTACATGATCTGAGGCCGGGACGCGATTTCGCCCGCGGCGGGGATGCCGCCGTCGCCAGCCCAATTCGGCCGTGAATAGGTGCCGGTGCAATCGAATATCGCGTCGGCGGTCTCGAATCGTTCCTGATTCTGGGCATTCCGCACCAGCAGGCGGAACGGCGGCAGTTTCTTCGACTCCGCATCGGTCTTTCGCCAGCCGACGCGGCCGATTGTCAGTACTGTCGTCTGCGTCTGTGGCTGCAGATACTCCGCCAGCGGCAGCAGATACACCTCGCGATACTCCCGGCCCGTCAGCAGCGCAGCTTCATCGGGCAGATCCTTGGCCAGCGTGTCGCGACCGAGCGGCGTGCTATTCATGCCAAACGGGCTGAACATCCGCACGTGCCCCCAACGACCGACGTGCTCTCCGGCCTGCCCCTGTTCGTAGATCGTCACAGAGTGCCCGAGTTTCCGCGCATGCAGTGCCGTTTCCAGCCCGATGGGGCCGGCACCGAGCACGGCAATCTGCAGATGCTTGCTGGACATTCTCGAATAGTAATGACTTTTTAGCGACAACGAGAAGTGCAGTTGCGAGGCACCACGGTGAGGGAGTGAGTCGACAACCCGCTGCCTTACGGTTGTGCCTCGTTGATACAATCAACACCGATCTCTATCTACTCATCATGACTCTCGACATTCCCGATCTCTGTCTCGTCGCGCTCGTTGGCCCCAGTGGCTGCGGCAAATCCACCTTCGCACGGCGATTCTTCAAACCCACCGAAGTGCTCTCCTCAGACGCCTGCCGTGCGTGGGTCAGCGACAACGAACTCGATCAGTCCGTCAGCGATGAAGCCTTCGAAGTGCTCTACACCATCGCGGCCAAGCGGCTGGGACTCGGCAAGCTCACCGTCGTCGACGCGACCAACGTGCAGAAAGAGGCCCGTGCCGAAGTGGTCGCGATGGCCAGGCGGTTCCACGTGATGCCCGTGGCGATCGTGTTGGCGTTGTCGGAGAAAACCTGCCAGGACCGCAACTCGGCCCGCACTGACCGCGTGCTGCCGAGCCATGTGATCCGCAATCAGCACCGGATGATGCGGTCGTCCATCGCCAATCTGCGCAAGGAGGGTTTCCGGCAGATCCTCGTACTGCGGAGCCCCGAAGATGTGGAAGCCGCGGCGCTGACTCGCACGCCGCTCTGGACCGACAAGAAGCGACTGACGGGTCCCTTCGACATCATCGGCGACATTCACGGATGCGCCGTCGAACTGTTGCTGCTGCTCACCGAACTCGGTTACCGACGCATACCGAAGTTCGAGCCCAAGACCGAGAGCGACAAGCTCTGGCTGCGGCCCGGCGAAGATGAACTCGACTGCTTCCGCCACCCCGACGGTCGCATGGCGATCTTCCTCGGCGACATTGTCGACCGCGGGCCGGGCGTCGTCGACTCGCTGCGCATCGTCCGCAATATGGTCATCGCCGGGTCGGCGCTCTGTGTGCCGGGCAATCACGATGTCAAGCTGCTCCGCAAGCTCCGCGGCAAGAACGTCACCATCAAGCACGGCCTCGATCAGACACTCGCCGAACTCGACGCCCTGCCGAACAAAGACGCTTTCAGTGCCGATCTTGCGGAGTTTCTCGAGAGTCTGGTCGGCCACTACGTGCTCGACGGCGGCAAGCTCGTGGTTGCTCACGCGGGCATGAAGCAGGAGATGCAGGGCCGGGCCAGTGGTGGCGTCCGCGAATTTGCCCTGTACGGCGAAACCACCGGCGAGACCGACGAATTCGGGCTCCCCGTGCGTTACAACTGGGCAGCGGATTATCGCGGCTCCGCGACAGTGGTCTACGGCCACACACCCGTGCCGCGACCCGAGTGGCTTAACCGCACGACCTGCATCGACACCGGCTGCGTCTTCGGCGGCGCTCTCACAGCGTTACGCTGGCCTGAGCGGGAGTTTGTCAGCGTGCCGGCTCAGCACATGTACTGTGAGCCATCGCGACCGATCGCGGCAGCGAGTCAGTTCACCAGCCAACAAGATCTCGATCGCGTGCTGGACATTGACGACGTGCTGGGCAAACGTCGCGTGGAGACCAAGCTGCGGGGTGCGGTGGGGATTCGTGCTGAGAATGCCGCCGCCGCACTCGAGGTGATGAGCCGCTTTGCCGTCGATCCGCGCTGGCTGGTCTACCTGCCCCCGACGATGAGCCCGGTGGCGACTAGCACTTTGCCAGGCCTTTTGGAGCACCCGGCTGAGGCGTTTGGCTACTACCGCGAAGCAGGCGTCGAGCGGGTGATCTGCGAAGAGAAACACATGGGATCGCGGGCCGTGGTGGTGATCTGCAATGGTGCCGACGCAGCCCGCACGCGGTTCGGCATCGAGACAGGCGAGATCGGCGTGATTGCCACACGCACCGGGCGAAGCTTCTTCAGCGACCCGACGCTCGAAGCCGGCATGATCGAACGGATTCGGACTGCGATCACGTCAAGCGGGCTCTGGGCGGAGCTTGCCACTGACTGGCTGGTGCTCGACTGCGAACTGATGCCCTGGAGCGCGAAGGCTCTGGAGCTTTTGAAGGTGCAGTATGCCGCGGTCGGAGCTGCGGGCACGGCGGCGGTGGATCATGCCGTGGCTGTGCTCGAGGCAGTGGAACCGCTGTCACCCGAAGCAACGCCGATCCTCGCGGAGTACCGGGAGAAGCAGGCGGCGATGGCAAAATTCGTCGCGGCTTATCGACAGTATTGCTGGCCCGTGCAATCGCTCGACGATTACAAGCTGGCACCGTTTCACCTGCTGGCGAGCGAAGGACACTGCCACGCTGTGAAGCCGCATGCGTGGCACATGAATATGCTGGCCAAACTCGCAACGGCGGACAGCTTGATCCTTGCGACGCCGTTTCACCTGGTGGAAGTCAATGACGAAGCAAGTGTGACGGCCGCGACGGAGTGGTGGCTCTCGCTCACCGGCAGCGGTGGTGAAGGCATGGTCGTGAAGCCACAGGAATTCATAGTCACGAGTTCGCAGGGTCTACTGCAACCCGCGGTCAAGTGCCGCGGTAGCGAGTATCTGCGGATCATCTATGGCCCCGACTATGACGCTCCGGCCAATCTCGACCGCCTCCGCAAGCGTGGTCTCGGTCGCAAGCGGGCTCTGGCACTGAGCGAGTTCGCGCTGGGAATTGAAGCTCTTGAGCGATTCGTCAATCGCGAGCCCTTGCGGCGTGTGCACGAATGCGTCTTCGGCGTGCTCGCATTGGAAAGCGAGCCGGTCGACCCGCGACTCTGACCACCTGTGCGCAGAGCAAGCAAGGCAGACAAGAAACCGCCTTGCTTGCTCTGCGGACTGGTGAACACACTACTTCTTGCGGACGAGCTTCATCGTGGCACAGTGATCCGGAGCCGGTTTGCCATCGATCCACGCCACGCCGGCGACTTCGATGTGGTCATCATCCACAAAGGTGATCGTCGACTCGTGCATGTGCATGTCCTTGGCCGGGTCCAGATTCGTGCCGCCAGCGAAGGCGAAATGAATCTGATTCTTCTCCGACTTGGGATCCGCTTTCATCCGCGGCTGGTTGCCCAACATGCAGTAGTGCGTCATCACCAGATCGCCTTTGTCGAGGTGATAGAGCGAGACCATTTCATTGGCGTCGCCAGGGAAGAACGTTTCCTGCACCGCGGACCCGCCAGCCGTCACCTTGAGCACCGACACCACCTTGTCCGAGGGTGTGCCATCTTTGTTGGCCTCCACCCAGGTGCCGGCCAGTTTCTTCATGCGCTCGAACCCCGCGTTGGTGGGCGGCGTTTTCGACGGCGCGTCGCCGGCGTGCACCGCGAACGCAATCACACTCAGCATCAGCATCGAACGGAACATGGAATCACTCCTGAAAGAGATTGAGACACGCCCGCTGTCCCAGTGACAGCGAGCCGGGACCAGAATTGAAGCTGTGCTATCCGACTTCGCCTGGGACCATCACCATCCAATCAAGGCCAAAGCGATCCACGACCTGACCGTAACAAGGGGACCAGAACGTTTTGCTAAGCGGCATGGTGGACTGACCGCCGTCCGCGAGGGCATCGTAGGCGCGATGGGCCTCTGCTTCCGTTGGTATCGTGAGTGCCAGCTGGAAGCCGGCAAACTTGGGGGTCGTTCCGCAGCCGTCTGAGAGAAGCAGTCGCACACCCTGAATGGTGAGCGACGCGTGCATCACCTTCTTTTCAAAGCCAGGCGGGATCATGCCCGGCGGCGACGGGTCGGGGCTCTCGTCGAACCGCATCAGCATCTCGAGTTCGGCACCCAGAGCTTTGCGGTAAAATTCGATGGCCTCTTCACAGCGGCCACCAAAGAACAGATATGGCGAAATCGAGGCGGGCATAAATGCCTCCCAAGTGAAAGGTTCGCAAAGTTGACGAACGACGGACCGGCAGATCGACATGGAAATTGAAAAAAGGCTCATCCTGGAAGAGCGTACTTGAGGCTTGACGATAAGAGGAGCATGCCGCTTCTGGAAGGTAACCACACCATCTCCAGAGCACGGCATGTCCTCAACACCACCCTATCGCGCGTTCGGCTTCCGGAGCTACCAAGTCGTCCAAACGACGCCCGGCGACGGCACCCTGACCCTCCACCTCCGCCAGGATCCCCGGCACGACCGCTGTTCGCACTGCCAGTCCGCCAACGT
>JBGSSZ010000513.1:0-3079 GCA_041736785.1 Limnoglobus sp. | reverse complement strand
ATCACTGCGGTCGCGGCTTCCGCCGCCTCCGCCGTTTCAGCCGGGCCACGCTCGCGGGCCGGCATTTCCAATTGTGTGAGCGCTGTCATCCGCTGCTCCTTCCGTGCGATGTCGATGGCCCGATTGCGACAGACCGCATACAGCCACGGACCCACATTGAGTTCACCATTCTGCTGGCACAGCTGGGCAAACGCGTCCTGCACGATGTCGCGGCTCCGTTCCGCGTCGCCAGTCAACCGGCGCACGTACGCCAGCAGCGGCCCCTCGTGCCGTGTCACTGCTGCATCAACCCAGCCCTGCTCCGGCATCGTCGCCCTCGCTTGCTTGTACAACGGAGTACTGTCAGATTTCTTAGGCGAATTCGGGTCTCGGGTCTGTCGGGCCTTGGCTCCCTATCTTTTCCCCAGACCCCAAACCCCAAACCCCAGACCCCCAGACGTGCGAATCTCCGTCGTCATTCCCACCTTCAACGCAGCGGCGTTTGTCGTCGAGGCTGTGCAGTCGGTGCTCGCACAGTCGCTGCGGCCGCTGGAGATCATCGTCGTCGATGACGGCTCCACCGATGACACGGCCGAGCGGTTGCAGTCGCTGCCCATCACGCTGATTCAGCAGGCCAACGCCGGGGTGGCGATGGCCCGCAACGCAGGCATTCACGCGGCCCGCGGCGACGCGATCGCGTTTCTCGATGCCGACGATGTCTGGCATCCGTTCAAGCTCGAAGTGCAGGTGCCGCGGTTGAAATCGCATGGCTTGCTGGCCAGCGGTTGCTACGACTGGCCCGGCCCGCTGCCCGTGCTGCCGTCGACGATTCCGCTCGCGGAGCCGATCGCGCTCGAGCGACTCGTGGTGCGCAACAGCATTGTCACCAGCACGGTGCTGGTCCGCCGCGATGCTCTGACGCAAGCCGGGGACTTCGATGCGCGGATGCAGGGCCCGGAAGATTACGATCTCTGGCTGCGGATCGCGCAACATCATGAGTGTGCCGTGCTGCCGCTGAGTCTCACGGGCTATCGCACTGTCGTCGGCAGTCTGAGCAAGAACGCGGTCCGCATGGAGCAGGGGATGACGCTGATTCTGGGAAAGCTCGACGCGGCCGGTGTGTTTGCCGGGAAACCGCTGCTGCGCCGCAAAGCCCACGGCTATTTTCACTACTCCTGCGGCTACATGCACAAGCTCGCCGGGCATCGTCGTGACGCCCGCCGGCATGCACTGCGATCACTCCTGAACTATCCGCTGCCGTTTGATTCCCAGGATGTACGCTATTTTCTGGGGCGGTTGCGATTGCTGGCACGTGCATGAATGAAAAGATACATCACCATATTAGTGCCACTGTTATTGTTAATATTTATTGCAGCGACGCGGCAACACCTGCATGATATTAATAATAGTATTTTGCTCCACTATGATATCAAGACGTCGCCACTGCTGACGGATCTGGCGGTCGTCTTCGCCATCGTCGGCAATACGACTGGCATGGTCGTGCAGACCATTCTCGCGGTCGCCGTGCTGGTGCTTTTCAAGCGGCGACGCGACGCATTCCTGCTCGCCATCATCATGATTCTCGGCAGCAGTCTGAACGCGCTGCTGAAGAATCTCTTCCACGACATTCGGCCCGATCTGTTCACGTCGCCCTATCCCGCGGGTGGCTACAGCTTCCCGAGTGGTCACGCGCAGGCCGCAGTCGCGTTCTACGGCACGCTCGCGCTGTTCAACCGCCGCTGGTTTGTGATTGTGCCATGTCTGCTGATGATCCTCGGTATCGGCTGGTGCCGCGTCTATCTCGGCGTCCACCGCCCAACCGATGTCGCCGCGGGCTATTGTCTTGCGTGTTTCGTCATCGCACTGGTCACCGCGATAGCAGCCCGGCGGCCACGGAGCGGGGGCCCGAAAGGTTCGGCTTGCACCAATTCCGCGGCTTGCCTATAGCCCGCTTTCATGCGTGCGGCGTTCCTGATTCCGTTCCTCGCCATCGGCTGCTTCGGCGGCACGCAGAACCCATCGTATTTCCCGTTTTACCTGCCCAGCGGCGACATTGTCCGCACCCATGCCAAGCCGCCGGGACGCGGCTACTTCAAGAACTTCGACCCCAAAGCCTGCAAAATCGAAGTTACGCCCGCCAACATGAGCAACCCCACCAAAGCTCAGGTGGTGCTCATCGCGACCGTCTACGACAAGGATGGCGACGCCCGCCGCAAGCGCCGCGTCGAGTGGCAACTGGAGGGCCCGGGCACTATCGTCGAAGTCGACGAGAGCGGCTTCCTCAACGGTCGCGGCTATCAGGTCACCGACAAATACGCGGTCAGCTATACGGACATGTTCACCCACACACTCACGCGCGGCAGTGACCGCGAGCGGGACGAGATCAATATCTGTGCGGGGCAAAGCTGGTGTGTCGTGTCGTCCCCGGTGCCGGGTGAAACGATCGTGACGGCGTATGCACCGGAGGTCTTCGACTGGGACAAACGCCGAGCGTTTGCGCGACTCGTCTGGGGCGATGGCGGTTTCTCCCCGGTGCGCAGCGGACGCGAAACCGATTCGACCTTGCTCGAGCGTGCCAAGGCCGATGCCCCCGCGGAGCCGAGCCTGGTTCTCGACGCCCGGTTGCCAAAAGCCGTTGCCGTGAATCGCGAGATGCAGGCGACGATCAGCCTCGCGAACAACGGTCGGGCCACGAGTGCCAATGCTCAGATTCGTGCAGTCGTGCCCGAAGGTGTGGAGATTGTCCGCAGCGAGCCGGCTCCGGGCCGCCGCAACGGACGCGATCTCTATTGGAATGTCGACACGATTTTGGGCGGAGCCGCGAAAGACATCACGTTGGTACTGCGACCAACCCGCAGTGGTGCGTTTACTCTGGCAGCCGCGGCGGAGACCACCGACGGGCTCACGGCCACCACCAAGGCGGAGAGCGTCGCCGGCAGCGCGGGCATGACCGTCAGCGTCGAGGGCTCCAACACCACGGGCGACCGTGCGGACGTGAAAATCACCGTCACCAACACGGGCAATGTCCCGATCGACAACGCCGTCGCGTGGATCACACCGGGAGCCGGGCTGACCACTGCCACTTCGCCGCTGGAGGTGA
>JBGSSZ010000495.1:0-7929 GCA_041736785.1 Limnoglobus sp. | reverse complement strand
TACATCGGCAGCCAGGGCATTGTGCAGGGCACCTTCGAGACGTTCGCGGAGGCGGCCCGGCAGCACTATGCTGGCGACGCGGCGGGCCGATGGATTCTCACGGCCGGCCTCGGCGGCATGGGGGGCGCGCAACCGCTGGCGGCGAGCCTCGCCGGTTTCAGTTCGCTGATCGTCGAATGCGACCCGACACGAATCGAAATGCGACTCCGCTCGCGCTACCTCGACGAACAGGCAACGAACCTCGACGACGCGCTGGCCCGCATCGGGCGGCACACGAAAGCCGGAAACGCGATTTCAGTCGGTCTGCTCGGCAACGCCAGCGATGTGCTGCCGGAGATCGTGCAGCGCGGCATCAAGCCAGACCTCGTTACCGACCAGACATCCGCGCACGATCTGGTGAACGGCTACCTGCCGCGGGGCTGGACCCTCGACCGCTGGAAAGCCGCCCGCAGCGATGCCGGTCAACACGCCCAGTTGCGCACCGAGGCAGCGAGCAGTTGCGCCGTCCACGTGCGGGCCATGCTGGAATTCCAGGCGATGGGCGTGCCGACGGTGGACTACGGCAACAACATCCGTCAGGTGGCGAAGGACGCCGGCGTGGCCAATGCATTCAACTTCCCCGGCTTCGTGCCCGCGTACGTGAGGCCGCTCTTCTGCACCGGTCGCGGCCCGTTCCGTTGGGTGGCTCTCAGCGGCGACCCCGCCGACATCCACACGACCGACGCGAAATTGAAAACACTCTTCCCGAACGATTCCAAGCTGCACCGATGGCTCGACCTCGCCAATGAACGCATCGCCTTTCAGGGCCTGCCCGCCCGCATCTGCTGGCTGGGGCTCGGCGAGCGGCACAAAGCGGGTCTGATGTTCAATGATCTGGTGAAGAGCGGCGCAGTGAAGGCACCGATCGTCATCGGCCGCGATCACCTCGATTCCGGGTCCGTGGCCAGCCCGAATCGTGAGACTGAAGCCATGCAAGACGGGTCCGATGCCGTGTCGGACTGGCCAATGCTCAACGCACTGCTGAATACCGCCAGCGGGGCAACGTGGGTCTCACTCCATCACGGCGGCGGCGTCGGCATGGGATACTCGCAGCACGCGGGCGTTGTCATCGTCTGCGATGGCACCGACGCTGCGGCCCAGCGAATTGAGCGCGTGCTCTGGAATGACCCGGCCACCGGCGTGATGCGCCATGCCGACGCGGGCTACGAAACCGCGAAGACCTGCGCCAGCGAGCATGATTTGAATTTGCCGATGGAAGTTCCGCATCGATAATTGCAGTCGTCGTTACGGCCCGATTTCTCTCATCACCTGCAGTCGCACCGCGCGGATCATCGGTTCCAGCGGGGCGTCCTCGTGCAGCGGCGGCACGGCCTTCCGCACCGCTTCATAGTACTTCGCACTGCCGCGACCCAGGCTGGCGACGGTGCGGGAAGACGGGCCGTCCGGTTTCATTTCGCGGAACCGCTTCAGGCGATGCTCGGCCCGACCCGGATCGTTCTCGTGCGGGCTCCGACGGTTTGGATCGATGGCGAATGCGTCGGCTTTGTCAGAGGCATCCATCTCCTGATCGAGAAGACACGTTCTCCAGTCGGCAGCCTGAGCGGCGACGAGCAATTCGATCGCCAGGACCGCTTCGACGTTCGCCAGCACGGATCGCAGCTTGCGGGCGGCATGGGTGGCCATGGCCACGTGGTCCTCGAAATTCGCGGCACTCGGGATGGAGTCCACCGAGGCGGGGTGGCAGAGCACTTTGTTTTCGCTGACGAGTGAAGCCGCGGTGTACTGGGCGAGCATGAAACCCGAATGGACACCCGGCTTGGCCGTCAGATTGGGAGGCAGATGGCGATTGTGGGTGGAGTCCAGCAGCATCTGCGTGCGGCGTTCGGAGATGTTTGCCAGTTCTGCCGCGGCGATGGCGAGAAAGTCCGCGGCGAGGGCCAGCGGCTGACCGTGAAAGTTCCCGGCGGAGTAGGCGAACGGGTCGGCAGAAGTCTGACCGCGAGCAGCGCGGATGGCCGCGTCCCACGGCACTTCGCCGGGGAAGAACAGCGGGTTGTCCGTGCTGGCGTTGATTTCTGCGGTCGCGGTCCGCCGGGCGAAGTCGATCGCGTCGCGGCTGGCTCCGTGCACCGTCGGGGCACAGCGGAGCGAATACACGTCCTGCACCGGCTCCGCCCATTCGACGAGCCGAGAACCCTCAATCTGTCTCCGCATGTTGGCTGCACTGGTGATCTGACCGGGCAGCCCGCGGGCGGTGTGAATTTTTTCGTCCAGGAACCGCACGCGACCGCAGACCGCTTCGAGTGTCAGTGCTGCGGCCGCATCCGCCCGATCAGCCAGACGCTCCGCATCGTGCACGGCCAGCGCCAGCATCGCCGCGGAATAGGTTGCACCGTTGGCCAGCGCCAATCCTTCCTTGTAGCTGACAGGCGTTTTTTCGCAGGAGGTCACAGCCGCCACGACTTCGGCGTTCAGTTTCGCTGCGTGAATCTGCATCCAGAGTTCCGCCGCGGGCAGCAGCGTCACGGGTTGCCCGGCGACCATCCAGTTCACCCGAGGCGAATTCGTCACCGGCACGGGTTGACGGCCGACGAGGTGGAAATGACCGTGCCCGAGCAGAATCGCGAATGTGTGCGCCAGCGGGCAGAGATCGCCGCTGGAGCCGAGTGAGCCTTTGAGCGGCACGAGCGGCACGACGCCGGCTTCGAGCATGGCCTGGATCATCCGCACCAGTTCGGGCCGTACACCGGAGTGCCCCTGCAGAAAGGCGTTCAAGCGAATGATGAGTGCAGCCCGCACCACGTACGCGGGAAAATAATTCGCTGGATCGAGCCAGTCCGGTGACTCGCCAACGCCCGCGGCATGACTCAGCAGAATGTTCCGCTGCAAGTCGATGAGTTCGCGTTCGTCGATGCAGATGGTTTTGAATTCACCGAAGCCGCTGGTGACGCCATAGATCAGGTCCTTCGGCTCGACGTCTTTCTTGTCGCGGTAGCGGGCCACGGCTTCGTCAATGACCGCTCGGCAGGTGGCGACGCGATCCATCGCCGCCGGCTCGATCTGCACGGTCAGGGCCTTTGATCGGGCAGCGGTCGCCAGTGCGGTCAGGCTCAGCGGTTGCCGCGAAAGAGAGAGAGTCTCGGGCCGATCCGTCATGTGAGGCTTCCAGGGAGAGTGGAGCACAGAGCTCAGGTGAGTCACGCCAGGACAGCACCGCGGCAGGTACCAAAGCCGATGCGGGTGAAGCCGGGCTTGTCGCAGAATCCGGTCATGATGATCTCGTCGCCGTCCAGCAGGAACTTGCGTTCGCTGCCGTCGGGGAGTTTCACCGGCTCAGTGCCCTTCCAGGTCATCTCCAGCAGGCAGCCGCGGTTCTCCTTGTCCGGACCCGAGACGGTGCCACTGGCGATCAGATCACCGGGGCGCAGGTTGCAGCCGTTCACGGCGTGATGGGCCACCATCTGCGGCAGCGTCCAGAACATGTCGCGGAACTGCGCGGTGCTCAGCCGTATTGGCTCCTTCATGCCCGGCGAACGGATCCAGACTTCGACAGTCATGTCCAGCGCACCCGGCTCGCGTTCCTGGAGGTACGGCAGGATCGGCACGTCGTGCGGCGGTGCCGCGGTGCGGAACGGGGCCAGTGCCTCCATGGTGACCAGCCAGGGCGAAACGCTGGTGGCGAAACTCTTGGCGAGGAACGGCCCCAGCGGCTGATATTCCCAACGCTGGATGTCGCGCGCCGACCAGTCGTTGACGAGACATACGCCGGCGATGTGCGAGGCCGCGTCACCGATGCCGATCGGTTCGCTGAGAGTGTTGCCGGGGCCGAGCAGTGCGCCGACTTCCATTTCGTAATCGAGTTCATTCGACGGGCCGAACTTTCCTTCGCCGAGTTGCCCCGTGGGCCGCTTCACCGTGGTGCCGCTGACGACCAGCGACGATGCCCGGCCGTGGTAGCCGATCGGGATGTGCTTGTAGTTCGGCAGCAGCGGGTTGTCGGGCCGGAACATGGACCCCACGTTGGTCGCATGATGGATGGAGGAGTAGAAGTCGGAGTAGTCGCCGACTGCAGCGGGCATGAGCATGCGGCAATCGGCTTGCAGGTGCAACGGACGCTTCGTAGCTCCGGCCGCCAAGGCTTGGCTCAAGGTCACGCGCAGGTCGCGGCGCTGCGTCGCCGGCAGGGCACAGAACGCATTCAGGTTGTCTCCGGAGAGCCAGTCCCCGATATCGAGTATCGCCTCGCCGATGGCCGTGCCGAGCCGCGGCTTGGTTTCGCCCTTCGCAGCAAACACCCCGAGCGGCAGGTTCTGGATCGGGAAATCACACGCCGTCACGTTGGCCGATTCGACCCAGCTATTCAAGTTCGGATCGTGCGTCGCGTCGATCATAGTAATCCCATTTTTTGCAGGTCGTCCACTGGTTCGGTGAACGAGCAGGAGCCAAAGGAATGGCAGAATTCGTGGCGGGCTTCGAGCAACTGAGCCTCCGTCAGCGACCAGTCGCGCCAGTGTGCCCGATCGTCGAAACGGAACGCCGTCATGTCAGTCTCGGCGAGCACTGGCGCGATGTCGCGCTGGCCGTGCCACGCAAACGCGGCGGCGAGGAAGACATTCAGGAAGCCGTGCATCACTGCCCGCGGTGCGTTGGGTTCATAAGTCAGCGCGTGCTCGGCACGAACCGGATGATGCAGCCCAGCCGTCGCCTTGAACGGCAACCTGCGGTCGGCACAAGCGACGATGAACTCCGCGACCGACTCGACCGTCGGAATCATCTCCGGCGACACTCCGCCAGTGCGAATCTTGGCGAAACACCCGGCCGTCTTCACACAGTCGAGATCGCGGATCGGCACTTCGCAATAGACGGGCCGGGTCGCGGTAAAGATCGTTTTCGATTCGATCGCCGCTGCCCGCGGCTCATCGACATCGCCGAGGACCGAAAGCAGCCCGTCAAACTCCGCCGGCACGTTCGGCAGATCCTTCGCCGGTAGCACCAGCCAGCGGAGCATCCCGGCTTGAGGCCCGCGACGGTACTCGGCGTAATTCGTCATTGACGCCGCGCACGGCAACCCCGCCGGCGGAAACATTCCAGCGAAGTCAATGAGGCGATTGGTCAGTGCAGCCAATGCGGGTGACATGCTGAGATTTTACGGAAGGTAGCCGCGGAAGCACTGACAGGACTCAATAATCGTGCAGTGGTTTCCATGCACGACCAAATCGCAGTCGGTGTATCGCTCGTTGTAATTGGCGTTAAGTCATGTTCTGCCACCGGCGACTGCGAATGAGTCAAACTGCGTTTCGAGCCAGAGTGCGGCGAACGAACACAATTGCCAGGATGAGGCCGGCAAACGCTCCTAAATAACCGCCGGCGTGAAGGTAGCCGACGGTCACGAAAGCTGCCAGATCCTTGATCCCCAAGTAGCGCTGCCAGTCTGCCCATGCGGCCAGATCGCTGCCAGTCGCGACCACGCCGATGATCCATCCCATCAGTCCGCCTGCCGCGGCAAGGCTTGCGACGATCGCGAAGGCCTGGATCGTCCTTGCTTGTCGCTCGCGTGTCGGAACTTCTGCGAGCCCGGCCCGGGCGAGAAGCCAACCTGCCACTAAACCAACCCACCACGTTGCAAGTATGCCGACCTCAGTCGCGTAGAGCCGTTCGGGCAACCCAAGGTTTGCCCAAGCGAATTGACGAAACTTGAGCTTGGTGAAGTACTCGGGAGAAAGAGCGAAGCTGAGTTGATCGTGAGCCGCTCCGTAAATGGCAGCGATAGCCGCACCCGTCAGCGCGGTTCGGAGCATGACGGGCAGACGCTTCGCAGGAAATCGCGGGTACAACCACCCCATCTCATCCGACTCCAGTTCTTGCCATTGCATCCCAAGGCCCATTACCCGCGTCGTTCAAACTTGAATCATCGACCAGTCTGCTTCACCTTGGCCAGGTAGATGGCCGACTTGCCCTCATGCGACGAATAATAGCTCACCCACAGGACGCCGTCGTGCCAGACCATTCCGGCATAGCTGCAGTCTCCACCCGACGGCAACTTCAGCAACTCTTCGAGCTTGCCCGCTTTCGGGTCGAGCAGGCAGAGACTGGTCCGCACCGTGCCGTCATACAGTCGCGTGGCAGCGATCGTCGGTCCGTCGGCGAGGAACAGGAAGTTCGGCCCGCCGACTCGTGCCGGCAGTTCCTTCCACGCCCACACCGTGTATGGGGCCTTGCTCGTGCCGATCCATCCCTTCTTGTCACCGCCCTCACGCCGCACCAGCGCCACCATCTCTGCATTGGCGGTGAACCGAACCGTGGTCTCGTTCGGATGCCCCGGCACTTCGAGGTGGGTGACGAGGTCGAATGTCTCACCGTCCCGGCTCGACCATAGCTTCAGCTCGGAGTCCGCCTTGCCGGTGGTCGCGGCGTTGTAGGACACGCCGTAGCAGGTGCCGTCATGCCACGTCACGCGCCACAGCCAGTCGCCGTCGGCCAGTACCTTCCTGGTCTCTGTCCACTCTTTGCCATCGTTCGAGAACGCTACTCGGGGCCGCCGCCCGAGCAGCTTCTTCCCCTCATACACAGACCCGCCGGCAGTCATCATCAAACGCCCGTCGGCGGTAATCGACAGTTTTGGATCGCGAAGGTCGATCCCTTTCTCCGCCAGCAGAGCGACGGACTCCCACTTTGACCCGTCGGTGGATGACAGGACTCGCAGTTTGCCTTCCCCACCCACGTGGGCGTCGCCCTCGCGGAACGTGCAGAACCACGCTCCCTTGAAGCGAATCAGGTCAGTGAACGCGTTGTGCTTGCCTGCGTCCCAGATTTTTGTGACCTCGCCCACCAACTCCAACTTCGGCGGGTGTGCATCGGCGGGAGCGTGAACCGGAAGGAGCCCGGCCAACGTGACGAGCATGGCGTTCATGCGAGGACTCTCCGTGTGAAATCGTGTTCTCACCCCAGCACTGTATCGTAAGCCTCAGGATTGAAGCCGACGAGCAGCGTGCGACCGACGCGGGCGGTGGGGGCTCGCAGGTTGCCGGTCGGGCCCATCAGGAGTGCGAGAATCGCCTCGTCGCCGGGCTCAGACTTCAAAGCCAGCACATCGATCTTTTTGCCTTTGGCCGCGACGATGCGGTCGATCCCTGCTGTGAGGGCCAGTGCCGCAGCGGCGTCATAGCGGGTCTTTGCGGCATTCACAGTCTCGGCGACCGCCGAGGTGCCAGCGGCCAGGTAGTCCTGTGCCTTCTGGCAGGTCGATCAGCCCTTGCGGTGGTAGAGCCAGTCAATCGTTCTCGCCATAACGGTGGTCCTGAAAAATGTGCGCTCGCGCGAATTCAGTTGCATCGCGTCGATTTGCAATGCAGAGTCAGTTTATGAATCGCTGGCTACAAGGACCGATCGGCCGTGCTCGTGGCGGGCTCCTGCTCGTGATCGCAGGCGGGCTGTTTGGGCTCGTCATTGCCGGGCTTGATTATCTTAGTGTGACCCGCACGCGGGAGCGCTTCCAACCCGTGCTGTGCTACATGGAGAGTTGCGTGCTGGTGCGGGAGCCGGGCCGCAACGATCGCAATCTTCCCGGCTGGCAATGGGTGCCAGTCGTGAAATATCGTTACATGGTGGGTACAGAAGTCTATTCGAGTGAAGTGGTGTCGAGCCGCACGGAGCCGATTACGAGCATCGCCGAGTCAGAGGCGTTTCTGAAGCGGTTCGGGCCAGGCTCGGATGCAACCTGTCTGGTGAATCCCGACGACCCTAACGATGCGATGCTTGAGCTACCCACCATGACGCAAGCGGAGCGGTTTGCCAAGATCGGCGGCTTGGCGGCTGTGCTGGGGCTTGTGGGCTTGGGGGCATTGCAGATCATGGTGTCGATCGACACTGCGCCGAAGCCGCCCAAGCCGCGGGCTCCGGGCTGGGGCGAGATCGACAGCGGCCCCGGCG
>JBGSSZ010000696.1:0-4124 GCA_041736785.1 Limnoglobus sp. | reverse complement strand
GATGTGGGCGTCTTCCGAGAGGCGACGGGCGCGAGCGGCTGCGGAGGCACCACCAGCCACGCCACCAACAATGAGTAGTTTCATAATCGAGATTCCTTCAATTTTTCGATTCCCACCCTCAGCACAGCCAAGTTGTTCCGGAATGGACGAAACTGAGGATGGCCTTCACGGATTTCTGTTCGGTCCTCCTTTTTGTCCATAAGGGCGGCTATTGGCTGGGCAGCGGTATTAGGGGGTTTCAGTTCCCCCGTGCTACACTTCAAATTGCTCGATGGATCGAGTCCCTGAATGGCGAGCTTCCCATCGTTGGGAACGCTGCGTGTATGCGACATAGGAAGTTCCTTCCATGGGTCGGTTGAAACAGGCGATGAATCGGGAGTTGACCCCGCGTAATAAGTTCGGTGCCTATCTGGCATTGCTGACCTGCCCGTGCCACCTCGGCGTCCTGCTGGTTCTGACCGGGGGAACCGTCGTAGGCACTTGGCTGGGTTGCTACAGCCGACCGTTTTATGCCGTCGCTGCCGTGCTCTTCGTGTACGGCGTGTGGACGATGTGTCGTCCGGGAAAATCCTGCCCACTACCGCCGTCGGGAGCGGGGAAAACCGTGGCCCCCGACGACAAACCCTAGTCAAACGAGATCAGCGGCTTGATCATCCCGTCCTCCTTGGTCCGCATCATCCCGAACGCCTTCTCGATGTCATTGAAATGGAACCGGTGAGTTGTTAGCGCGAGGGGATCGACGCG
Source organism: Limnoglobus sp. (assembly GCA_041736785.1). Taxonomy (GTDB): domain Bacteria; phylum Planctomycetota; class Planctomycetia; order Gemmatales; family Gemmataceae; genus JBGSSZ01. The sequence continues at coordinate 3,380 of JBGSSZ010000696.1, read as the reverse complement.
CCCCGTCTCGATCAGGCGCATCAGGCGGCCCATTCTCTCTGATCCGCCGGGGCAGAGAGCTGTACGGATCGTCTTGTCGCTCATACCCACGCCCCAGTCCTCTCGCGGGATCGGCACACTGTCTCCGTCGCCGTGGTAGCCGATGTTGGAGATGGTCCCGCCCGGACGTGCCGCGCTCACGCACGCGGCGAAGGTTTTCGCCGAGCCCAGGGCCTCGATCGACGAATCCACGCCTTTGCCGCCCGTGAGTTTCTTGATCGCCTCGACGGGGTCTTCCTTGGTGAAGTCCACGACCACGTCGCACCCGTACTTCTTCGCCAGCGCGACGCGGTTCGGAACGGACTCGACCCCGATGACCAGTCCCGCACCGCGGAGGCGAGCGCCGACGGTCGCCATCAGCCCGACCGGCCCTTGCGAGAAAATCGCGACACTTCCGCCGATCGGAATGTTCGCGTGCTCGGCCGCGACGAATCCGGTGGAGAGCATGTCGCAGCAGTACGCGGCCTGCTCGTCGGTCAGGCCGTCGGGGATCGGCGCAAGGTTCGCCACGGCGTTGTTGACGTGGAAGTACTCGGCGAAGCATCCGTCCTTGAGATTGGCGAACTTCCACCCGCCGAGCATTCCGCCGCACTGGCTCGAATACCCGCGCTGGCAGTTGTCGCACGCGTAGCACGGCGTGATGGCACTAACCGCGACCCGCTGGCCGATTTTGAAGAGGCCGCTTGCGGCCGCGAGTTCGCCCAGTTCGTGAATCACTCCAACGGATTCGTGCCCGAGGGTCAGATCCCGTCGGTCGCCGATCGCACCCGCCACGGTGTGAACGTCGGAGGTGCAAATGAGTGCTGCGGTCGTGCGGATGACGGCGTCGGCCGGTCCCGGGCGGGGGACGGGCTTGTCCATCACGCCGACCCTGCCGACACCGTGCATCACGAAACACTTCATTGTCTCAGGAATGAGAGGCTCCCTAGGCAAGGAAAACGGTGCGGACGATAACGAAAAGCGCCACGGCCACGATGGCCACTGCGAAGACTTTTTGCAGAGTCGGACCCGACAAGCGATGCCCGGCCAAGTTTCCGAGCAGCATTCCTACGACGCCGCCAACGACGAACAACGCCGTGGTCTCAACCGAGATCGTCCGCCCCACGAGGAGATGCGATGCGATCCCAGAAATGCTGACCAAGGTGATCACCAGCAACGAAGTGCCGACCGCACGGTGAATGGCCATTCCACTGAACAAGACGAGTGCCGGAACGATCACAAAGCCTCCGCCGACTCCGAATAATCCCGTCAACACACCTGTGGCAATTCCGACTCCCGCCAACAAGCACGCGCACCGCGACGTGATGCGCAGATTACCGTCGAGATCCCGGCGGCAGGTTGGGCCATCTATATCGGCCGCTTCAGTCAAGCAGGCAGCCGACAATTCCGCGTTCGCCGTTTCCGAACCCTTGCTCCACATCCGCACGGCCACGATCAGCATCAGAATGGCAAAGAGCGTCAGTAATACGCCCTCGGGAATCAGGCTCGACAACCACGACCCAATCGGTGCGCCCAGCATTCCCGCGATCGCGAAGACCAGCCCCGTCCGTATCTCAACCTTTCCTTCCCGCCAGCGACCCAAGAAACCAACGATCGAAGTCGCTCCGACTGCCGCCAGCGAGATTCCCACGGCCTCACGCGGAGCTACGCCCAGGCCATACACGAGCAAAGGCACGGCGAAGATTGCCCCGCCGCCGCCCGTCAGGCCCAGCGAGAAGCCGACGATTGCACCAAAAAGTACGTTTGGGAGCCACATTGCGGATCGATCTACTTTCGGTCATTCGACAATCTCACGACTTGTTGCAGACAGGTCCAGCACGGTTGGTCATCGGCAGTCCCGCCGCTTTCCAAGCCGACATCCCACCGACTACGTTGGACACGTCGGCATAACCTTCTCGCTTGAGGAACGACGCAGCGATGGAGGCCCGATAACCGGAACCGTAAACGACCGCGACGGGTTTCTTCTGCGGTACGTCCGCGAACCGCTCTTGAAGCTGGCCGCCGTGAATGTGAATCGCACCGTCGACGTGCCCGGCGTTCCATTCCTTCTCGGTCCGCACATCAAGTACTGTCACGCGATCGGTCCCTTGTGCCAGACGGTCACGCAACTGATGCACCGACATCGTGCCCAGCGTGGCCAGCGGATAACCGCTCGTCTCCCAGCCGTCGATTCCTCCCTGGACGTAACCTTGAATCTCATCGAAGCCGACGCGAATCAGGTGCGTCACGACTTCCGGAACCTGCGCCGGGTTATCGACGATGAGTTGGATGGGACGATCATAGGGGAGCACCCAGCCCGCCCAACTCGGTAGTTGCGGGCCGAACGGAATGTTGATTGCGTTGGGGATGTGTGCCGCCGCGAACGCCTCTTTCGATCGCACATCGAGAATCAGGCATTTGTCACAGACGCGGTCGTAGACTTCCTTGACGCTCCAGCGCCTCAATCCAGGCAGTTCGGGACCAAGGATCGCCGGCCCTTCTTGGTTCACCCTCTTCATCCGTCGGAAGTACGGTGGAGCGAGCGGCATGTCGGCCATCAAATCGCGAATCCACTCCTCTTCCGGCTTGCGGACGAGTACAGAGTTGAACTTTCGCTCAAACCCAACGGTGGACGACCGGCGCGAACTGATCGCCTTGCCACACAGTGACCCCGCACCATGAGCCGGGAAAATCTCGGTGATGTCGGGCACGGCGGGCAGCGTGTCAAACACACTCTGATAGAGCTGGTGGGCCAGTTTCCGCTGAGCCTCGGCACCGAGTAAGTCCGGGCGGCCCACGTCGCCGACGAAGAGGAAATCGCCGGTGAAAATGATCCACGGCGTGTCCCTGCTGCGGGTGTCGTCGTACAGCGCCCACGACACGTGCTCCGGTGTGTGGCCTGGTGTGTGAATGGCCTTGAGCCGCATCGAACCGACCGGCACTTCGTCGCCATCCTTGACGACATGGTCGGCATACGGAGGGGTCCACTCCGCACCGCCCATTCCCGACGAATGGATGACCGGCTGATCCTTGAGCCGGGCCTTCAGTTCCCGTGCCCCACTAACGAAGTCGGCGTGGACGTGAGTTTCCAGAATATGGCGAATGTGAAGATCGTTGTCCCTGGCAAAGCCCAGGTACTCTTCCACATCGCGCGTCGGGTCGATCACGGCGGCTTCGCCCGTCCGTTCATCGCCTAACAGATAGGACGCAATCGCCAGCCCTGGAATGAATCGTTGATGCAGCAGCATGACTTTGTATTCCGTTGTGAGGTTGTTGTGACCAGCGATGATTGCTCTCGTTCGTCAACCGTCAGCCGCAACACGAAGGCTTTGACGGAGCCGGGGTTGGCGGAGACGCGGCCA
>JBGSSZ010000474.1:0-12184 GCA_041736785.1 Limnoglobus sp. | reverse complement strand
CGCTCGACGCCGAGCCGCGACGCGGGCGGGCCGAGAGCATTCTGCGACTCCCCGACGGCGTCTGCTGCTTCCGCCCCCCGGACGCGGCTCCGGACGTCGGCGACCTGCCGCTGCTCAAGAACGGCTTCATCACGTTCGGCTGCCATCATCCGCTACCGAAGCTGAATCCGCAGGTACTCGCGCTCTGGAGCGAAGTGGCGAAGGCCATGCCGACGGCGCGATTTCTCTGCGTGCGAAACAACTGGGACGGAGCCCCGGCTCGCGAGTTGCGCCAGCGATTCGCCGATGCCGGCATTCCACTCGACCGCGTCGAACTGCGAAAGACCAGCATCGCTCCCGGCGACTATCTCCGCGCATTCCACGACATGGATGTGGTGCTCGACGCGCTGCCGTTCAACGGCCACACCATGACTTGCGAAGCGCTCTGGATGGGCGTGCCGGTGCTGACACTTCGCGGCGATCGACCCGCCGGACGACTCACCAGCAGCGTACTCACCGCGCTGGGGATGCCAGAATTCATCGCAAACTCACGCGAGGACTTCGTGTCGAAAGCGGCGGCTTTCACCGGCGACCTGCAGAAGGTACGGCAGCAACTTCGCACACGGATGCGGGGCACGCTCGTCGAGACACCCCGCTATGCACGCGCTCTCGAAGGCGCGTATCGCGAGGCATGGCGCACCTACTGCCGCATGGCGCAGCAACCTGTGGTCGCCGTGCCTGTGCAAGCTCAGCCGGAGACGTGGAACGAAATTCACACGCGCGGATGTGCCGTGCTCGAGGCAGGCAATGCGGATGAGGCGGCGGCGTTGTTTCGCCGGGCGTCGGAGATCAATCCGCTGGCGGTGCCGCCGCGGGCGATGCTCGCGGGGATCCTCTCGGATCGTTGCGATCTGGCGGGAGCAGCGGAGCAGTATTCGCTGGCGTTGAAAGCCGGGCCCGATGCGAAGGTGCGCATTGCCGCAGCACTCGCGCTGCCGCCGATCTATGACACGACCGATCAGATCGCCGAGTGCCGGGCCAGGCTGATTGCCAATATAGATGCACTCCATGCCGACGATGTGCGGCTCGATCCGATGCGCGGGCCGATCCCCAATTTATTCCTCATCGCCTATCAGGGTCTGAACGACCGTGATGTGATGAAAAGTTATTCAAAGTTATTTGCGCCATCGCCGTGGGCAACGGAGCCCATTGCCCGCAAACGCGAGGGCAAGATCAAAGTCGGCCTGATCTCGCAGTACTTCGTCAACCACACGATCGGCACGCTGAACCGCGGCCTCGTCGAACAGCTCGACCGCAAGAATTTCCATGTCACAGTGCTAAGCGCCAGCCCGACCGACGACGAAACCAGCCGGATTTACAGGCATTTTGCCGACGAATATGTGCTGCTTCCCGGCGAAACGGCACCCGCAGTGCGGCTCATCCGCAGCCTCGGCCTCGACGTCGCGGTCTTTACCGATCTGGGTATGTCCACGGTCACGCTGGCTCTGGCGCACGCCCGGCTCGCACCGCGGCAAGCCGTTGGCTGGGGGCACCCGCTCACCACGGGAATCACTACTCTGGATGATTTTCTATCCAGCGAACTGTATGAGACTGCGAATGGGCAAGATCATTACAATGAGCGACTCGTGACATTGAAGGGATTGAATACTTATTATTTTCGCCCGCAACTGGACCGCATCTATTCCCGCAGTGAGTTCAAGTTGCCGGAGAACGCCAATCTTTATGGCTGCCCGCAGACGCTCTTCAAATTTCATCCCGATTTCGACAGGGTGCTCGAAGGCATTCTTGAGCGCGATCCGGCTGGCCATCTGGTGCTGATCGAAGGGCGGAATTTGTCGTGGAAAGAACGACTGCTCCGTCGCTGGAATGGCCGTCTGCCGCTCGATCGCGTTCACTGGATCGGCACCGTGCCGCGACCGTCATACCTCGGCCTGTGCAGCGTCTGCGATGTGATGCTCGATCCCATGCACTTCGGCGGCGGCAACACGTCGCTCGAAGCACTGGCGCTGGGGGTGCCGGTCGTGACGTTGCCGTCCCCCTACCTGCGGGCCCGACTGACCACAGGATTCTACAACCAGATGCAGTTGAAGGATCTGATTGTCAATGATCGCGAATCGTACATCGCGCTCGCGGTGAGACTCGCCACTGATCGGGAATACCATCGCGAAATCAAATCGAAGTTCAATGTCGATTCACTCTTCGAAGATCGCGATTCGGTAAAGGCGTTCGAGACTTACTTCGCAACCGCATGAGCCATCAGTCATTGACCAGATGATGGTGCAGGCTGCGGGCTCCGATGCGGGCGAGGAATCGGGCTTTCTGGGCGGCGTTCAGTTCCTGGACAAATCGGTCCTGCACCGCTTCGATCCAGCGGATTTTGCGGTTGCCGTAGTCAGTCTGCACACGCACCAGCACGGGGCCCGTGTGAGCGAGCACCGCTGGCACAGCGGTATCAAGTTGACCGCTGTGCGTAATGTCCTGGTAGGCGATGCCCACGGCTTTAGCAAATGCGCAGTAATCGATGGCGGCGATCCGCGTCGCGGTCGTCCGCTTGAACGCCGGCTCCTGCAGCATCTGCATGTAGTGGAAGGCGTGATCGTCGAGCACGAAGATCTTCACCGGCAGCCCCTCCCGGGCCGCTGTGCTCAGCTCCATCGCGCTCATGAGGAAGCAGCCGTCGCCGGTGAGTGTGGCGCAGATCCGCGCACCTACCACTTGCTGAGCCCCGATCGCGGCGGGGATGCTCCAGCCCATGCTCTGATTGTCGACGGGATTGAAATAAGTCCGCGGCTTCTCGACGCGATAGAACTCCGCGGCGAGATGCTCGCTGGCCGTCACGTCGGTGAAGAGCAGAGTATCACAGGGCAGGTGCTTGCTCAGTGCGCCCACGAGTGCCAGAGGATCGACGCCGCACTTGCCCGCGGGTACAGCACAGAGTGTGGCGGCCTGCGCCTCTTTCTGCCGCTCGATCCGCTTCGTGAGCAGTGAATCCGCAGGCCGGCGCACGCGATCCGCACACGCCAGCACCTGGCTCAAAAACAAGCCCGCATCGCTGGCGACACAGACATCCGCGGGCATGATGCGGCCGAGGTTATTCGCATTCGCGTCGACGTGGATGACGTATTTCGGCCGCGGGTTGCAGTAGAAACCCGTGCTGACTTCGCTGAACTTTACACCGATGGCGAGCAGCAGATCGACGCCGGAGTGGAAGGGATGCCGGCGGTCGCGGGCGAAAACCTCCTCAGCGACTTTCGAGCCCTGCGGTCCGAAACCCCAGCCCACAGACAAGGGATGACACTCGTTGATTGCGCCTTTGCCCGAGACGCTCGTCGCGACCGGAGCTTGCAGGCACTCAGCGACCGCTGTGAGGGCTTCGCTCGCATCCATGCAGCCGAGCCCGGCATAGATGCCGACGCGGAGCTTCGCATCTGACAGTAGCGCGATCGCGCGTTGGGCAGCTTCCGCGTCGAACGTCGGCATCGCGTCGGGCGGCGGCGGGACCTTAAACTCATGCGACTCGATGAACAGGTTGTACGGGATCACCACCGCGACCGGGCCCGGTTCGCCCGACACGGCATCGCGGAACGCCTGCCGAAGCAGCGCGGGGATCTGCTCGACCCGCTCGACCTGATGCACGCGCTTGCAGACGGGCTTCAGCAGTGCGGCGTTGTCGAGCGAGTGGACCTGAAACGGCCGGGCTTTGGGGCCGTTGCTGATATCGCCGACGAGGGCGACAATTGGCACGGAGTCGAGCAGCGCTTCGCCGAGCCCGGTGAGCGCGTTGGTGGCACCGGGGCCGGGCACGACGGAGAGCACACCAACGCAGCCGGTGGCGCGGGCATAGCCATCGGCCATGACCGCCGCACTGTATTCGTGGGTGACGAGCAGGTATTGCACGCCGCGGGCTTTGAACTCGTCCCAGAGCTCGTTTTCCTGAGCGCCGGGAATGCCGTAAACGCAAGCGACGCCCTCTTGCAGCAGGGACTCAGCGACTGCCTGAGCGCCGGTGAGTTTGCCGATCACCCAACCGGGATGATGCCTCTGCTTGAGTTTGTTGATGGGGCCTGCGTAGGCAGAGTGCGCGAAGCTGAGCCCGCCTGCGAGGGCAGCACTCTTCATCAGGCCGCGGCGGGTGATCGGGATGTTCATCGGGGAGCCTCTAGCATGCGCGTGGACAGCGGATATATCGGCTGTGGGGACTGTGCGAGTTTTGCGGGTTTGCAGAAAACGGGCCCGATTGCGTTTTTCGGTCCTGTGCGGCGGTGCTGGTTCGTCATCAGTGCAAGCCGCGACTGTCCGCGGTGTTTTTTCTCAAGGAGCCGCTCATGCCCAAGTTCATGCTCGTGTACCGTTCCAAGCCTTACACCGCAGCCGAGATCGCTCCGGAGGCAATGCAGCAGGTCATGCAGGCGTGGAACGCCTGGATCGGCGAGGGCTTCGCCAATGGCTGGATGGTCGATCCCGGCGACGCGCTCCTGCCCGGCGGCAAGATCATCAACGAGAAGAAGAAAGTCTCTGACGGGCCGTTCGCCGAGGCCAAGGAAATCGTCGGCGGCTATTCCGTCGTGCTCGCCGACACTTATGATGGTGCTTTGGAAAGGGCGAAGTCGTGCCCGCATCTGATGGACGAGTCGGCGACAATCGAAGTCCGCCAATTGGCGGAGCTCGCACCACCGAAGTAGCCGACCCCGCCCGCCCGCTCGTGGAGCATTTTTTCCGCCACGAGTCGGGCCGGCTCGTCAGTAGCCTCGCCCGGGTCTTCTCGCTGCGTAACCTCGACTTCGTCGAAGACGTCGTGCAGGCCGAGCTGCTGGAAGCCCTGCGCTCGTGGCGCGTCAATGGCGTGCCCGACAACCCCGCCGCGTGGATCCGCCAGGTCGCCCGCAACCGCGTCCTCGATCTGCTTCGTCACCGCAAGATGACCGAGCGCCACGCCGAGGCACTGCATTCTCTGCAGCCCGACGCGGTACAGCCCGATCTCGATCATGTCCTGCTCGAAAGCGAAATCGAAGACAGCCAACTTCGCATGATCTTCGCCTGCTGTCATCCGGCACTCGCGGAAGAGGATCAAGTCGCGCTGACGCTCCGCACGCTCTGCGGCTTTCACTTCGCCGAGATCGCCCGCGCTCTGCTGGTAACGGAAGTTGCGATCAAGAAGCGGCTGAGCCGGGCCCGGCAGCAGTTGACCGATGTGGAATTGGAGGTGCCGTCGCCAGCGGTGCTCGAAAGCCGGCTCGCGGTGGTCCTCCGCGTGCTCTATCTGGTCTTCAACGAAGGCTATCTGAGCACGTTCGGCGAGCGGGCCATCCGCCAGGACCTCTGCGAGGAAGCGGTACGGCTGATCCTCATCCTCGCGGAACACCCGCATTGCGGCAGCCCCGCTACGCATGCGCTCACCGCGTTGATGCTCTTCCACGCCGCCCGACTCGACAGTCGGCTCGACGACGCGGGGCGGATTCTGCTGCTCGACGAGCAGGACCGCGACAAGTGGGATCCCGACCTGATCGCCCTCGGCCGTCGTTTCATCGACCGCTCCTCCCGCGGTGAGCGCATCAGCGTCTACCACCTCGAAGCCGGCATCGCATTTCAGCATTGCCTCGCACCCAGTTTCGCGACCACCGACTGGGCTCGGATCCTGCAGCTTTACGATGCCCTGCTGACGGCGAATCCTTCGCCGGTCTATGCACTCAACCGGGCGATCGCACTGGCTCACCTCCATGGTCCCGCGGCTGGGATCCAGGCACTGACGGAGTCGCCGATCCGCAGCGAGCTGGCCGGGTACCACCTGCTCGACGCGACGCTGGGCGAGCTGCATCGCCGGCTCGGGGACTATGCAGTCGCGATTCCGCATCTGGAAGTGGCCATGAGCAAAACCCGCTCCGAAGCCGAGCAGGAACTGCTTGCACGCAAGCTCGATCTTTGCCGCCGGCAGGATTCTGATTGATCCCGGGGTGGCATTCGCTTATGATTCCCCCGCCTCTGCGGTGTTCGAGTTCCGACGTGCTTTTGGGGGCCCTACAAGGACTCGCATGGGAGCCTTGAAATCAAGGCGGACGTAGCTCGCAAGCCCATCCTCGTCTTCGGGCGAGACTGTAGTGGGATCCGAAAAGCGGCCGCGAGGTTCCCGATTTACCAAGTGCGGGATCCTCAAAGCGTCTTTCCCGGCACAGGTGGAGGTTCTTCATCCCAGCTTCGGCTGGGATGTTGCATTTACGGGCATTATCGGAAAAATCGAAATAATCGTACACTTTGTTGCCATTTGTAATTCACGGCAGTTAACTCTTTGACCGATAACAACTTGCGCATCTGTGGTCCGAATCATTTTTCACACTTTACTACCAATTCCAGCACTGGGAGTGAGTAATCGCACGAATCACCGCCACGGCGCAAGTGCGTTCCCGGCGGGAGTTGCGCCGTTCCTGTCACTGTCAATGCTGTGTCAGCCCGACGATGAAGATTTGAATTGACCGCGTGCGCAAGGTCGTTATGCTTCCTTTCCACACAGGCGGTCTCGACGGCTCGCCGACCCTGCGACAGGAAGTTGCAGGGCGCACCAGGGATCGGGTTGCGACGCTGAGCGCGGGATGAACGCTTCCTGCCGCACGACGCACTACGACCGTCCAGGGATCGATCTGTGTGACGCCGGCTTCAGGGATTGTGTCAGTCCAGCGTCCGTCAAGGGTTCACGCATGGAAGCGCGGACCCGCGACATTTCAAGCACTGTTCTGCGTTGCGGCATCCTTCACTTCGCCTATCTTAAATAGACACTGATCCAGAACACTGCGAGACTTCATGGCCGCCGATTCGCGCTTCCTCCAACTCGCCGACGAACGGGTGCTCATCCTGGACGGGGCCATGGGCACCAGCCTCCATCGCTACCACCCCACCGACACCGACTGGGGCTGCGGGCCCGACGGCAAAAGCCTGCTGAATCTCTCGGACGTGCTCTGCTACACGCATCCCGAGTGGATCCGCGAAATCCACGAAGGCTTCCTCGCCGTCGGCTGCGACGGAATCGAGACCAACACATTCAACGCCAACGCCATCGGTCTGAACGAATTCAAGATGGCCGACAAGCTCGAAGAGATCAACCGGCTGAACATCCGCATTGCCCGCGAAGCCGCCGCCAAATTCAGCACACCCGAGCGACCGCGATTTGTGATCGGCTCCATCGGCCCCGGCACCAAGATGCCGAGCCTGACCGATCCTGCGATCTACGTGGACTTCGACACACTCGCGGAAGCCTACCGGCCGCAGATCCGCGTCATGCTCGAAGAGCGCGTTGATGTACTCCTGATCGAGACCTGCTTCGACATCCTCCAGGCGAAGATCGTCGCGATCACCGCCATCGAGGAGATGAAACGAACGGGCATCCGGCTGCCGCTCATGGTGCAACTCACGATCATCGACGCCAACAAGAAAATGCTGCCCGGCACCGACATCCCCGCGGCCCTCGTGGCACTCGATCCACTCGACGAGATCGACGTCATCGGCATGAACTGCGGCGTTGGGCCCGACCTCATGGCCGACGACATCCGCCACCTCAGCCGCCATTGCCGCAAGCGGCTCAGCGTGCTGCCGAATGCCGGCTTGCCCGAGACGCGCGACGGCCAGACCTGGTTCCCGCTCGATCCGGAGGGGCTCGCCGACTGGCTCTCGCGCTTCGTGAGTGAGTACGGCGTGAACATGGTCGGCGGCTGCTGCGGCACGAGCCACGCACATCTCAAAGCCGTCGTGGACCGGATCAGCGGGCAGCGCCCCACCAGGCGCAATCCCGTCTACCTTCCCGCTGTGGCCAGCCTGCAGAGTCTCCAGGAGTTGAACGTCGACCAGCGGCCTCTGCTCGTCGGCGAACGCACCAACACCAACGGCTCGCGCAAGTTCAAGCAACTCCTCGAAAAGGAAGACTGGCACGGCCTTGTCGAGATGGCTCAGGAGCAGGAGCGCGAAGGCGTGCACGTGCTCGATGTCTGCGTCGATTACGTCGGCCGCGACGGCGTCCGCGACATGAAAGAAGTGATCAAGCGCTACAACGCCGTGCTCAGCAAACCGCTCATGCTCGACAGCACCGAAGTGCCCGTCATCGAAGCGGCGCTCAAACTCTCGAGTGGCAAGACAATCATCAACTCGATCAACCTCGAAGACGGCCGCAAGTCGCTCGATCCGAAGACGATCCTCGCAAAAAAATATGGTGCCGCGCTCGTGGCTCTGACCATTGATGAAGTCGGTCAGGCTGACACCGCACAATGGAAATTTGATGTCGCCAAGCGGATCTATGATATTGTCGTGGATGAATATAAGATTCCGCCCAGCGATCTGCTCTTCGATCCGCTGGTTTTCCCGGTCAGCACGGGTCAGGAACAGACCCGCAAGAGTGCCATTGCGACATTTGAATCCATCAAATTGATCAAGGAGAATCTACCCGGCTGTCTGACGCATGTGGGGCTGAGCAATTGCAGCTTCGGGTTGAACCCTTATACCCGTCAGGTCGTGAATAGTGTCTATTTGCACTATGCATTGGAATATGGATTGGATTCCGCGATCCTGCATGCGGCGAAGATCATGCCGCTCGCCAGCATCGATGCCGAGGGCAAAGAACTCAGCCGCCGGCTGTTGTTCGATGAGCGCGTTTTCGACAGCAACGGATTGTGCGTCGAAGACCCGCTGCAGATGCTGATCGAGCATTATGCTGACAAGAAGACCACGAGCGCCAAGTCGCAGTCGTTGGGCGACACGGTCGAGGAACGGCTGAAGCAGGCGATTATTCAAGGCCGCCGCGAGTCGCTGATCGCTGACCTCGACCTGGCCCGCGAGCGTTATTCCCCCATCGATGTGATCAACAAGATCCTGCTCGGCGGCATGAAAGTCGTCGGTGAACTCTTCGGTAGCGGGCAGATGCAGCTTCCGTTCGTGCTGCAGTCCGCCGAGGTCATGAAAGCCTCGGTCGCGTATCTCGAGCAGTTCATGGAGAAAGTCGCCGGGAGCGAGAAGGGGAAAATTGTCATCGCTACCGTCAAAGGCGACGTGCATGATATCGGCAAGAATCTCGTCGATATTATCCTTACGAACAATGGCTATAAGGTTTTCAATCTGGGGATCAAACAGCCGGTCGATGCGATGATCGCGTCGTATGAGAAAAACCATGCCGACGCTATAGGCATGAGCGGGCTGCTGGTGAAGTCGACCGTCATCATGAAAGAGGACCTGATCACACTGAACGAGCGCAAGCTCAATCCGCCTGTGATTCTGGGCGGGGCCGCCCTCAACCGCCGCTATGTCGAGGAAGATCTGCGCAATCTTTATCAAGGCCATGTCTTCTATGGCGAGGATGCCTTCGCCGGGCTGCGGATCATGGATGAACTGGTGGCTCGCAAAAAGCTCGGCACCGTCGGCAGTGCGGCTCTCAAAGGCGTCATGCAGTCGGCTGACCGCAAGGTGATGCCCCGCACCGCGGACGAAGACGACGACGGCGACGACACGCCGATCGACAGCGAGCCCGCCATCGTCTTCACGGAGCGCTCTGCCACACTCGAGAAGGCACCCGACCGACCCACGCCGCCGTTTGTGGGCATGAAAGTACGCCGCGATTTCGACGTCGCGACTGTCTTCGACTATCTGAATGAGCGGACGCTGTTCAGCACGCAATGGCAGTTCCGCAAGTCGGGCGTGAAGACGAGCGAATACGAACGGCAGATGAAAGACGTGGCCGAGCCCGCCCTGGCCCGGCTGAAAAAGCTCTGCCTGGATAATGACATTCTTCGCCCAGCGGCGACCTACGGATTCTTCCCCGCGGCTGCGGACGGGAATCACATCGTCATCTACGACGAGGATCGGCGCACCGAGCGGCATCGCTTCGAACTGCCGCGGCAGGAGTTCGCCGAGCGGCTCTGCCTCGCCGACTATCTCGATCCCGCCGAGGACGGCCGCGCCGTGGACAGCATCGCGATGTTGGCCGTCACCGCGGGTGCCACAGTGAGCGAGTGGACGAAGAAGCTTTATGATGCCAACGAGTACACGGACTATCTGTTCCTGCACGGGCTGGGTGTCGAATTTGCGGAGGCGCTCGCGGAGCACTTCCATGCCAGCATTCGCAAAGAGTGGGGCATTGGCGCTGCCGACAGCCCGAACATCGGCAAGCTGTTCAAAGGCCACTACCGAGGCCGCCGCTACGCCTTCGGCTACCCAGCGTGCCCGAATCTGGAAGATCAGACTGGCTTGTTCACACTGATCGACCCCCCGCAGGTCGGCATCACGCTCACCGAGCAATTTTTGCTGGAGCCCGAGCAAAGCACCACGGCAATTGTGTTCCACCATCCGCAGGCCAAATATTTCAACGTCAAACGAAGCCAAGAATGCGAATCGTAAGCTAGATTCACCGAACGGAAAAGCAAGATTGCCACAGAGGCACAGAGATCCACAGAGGAGTCACAGAGAAAACCTTTTAGCATTATTTTCTGTGGCTGGCTTTCTGAATGGTGATTGTGTTTCGCCGAACGAAAACCAAGATGGCCACAGAGACTCAGAGGGGCACAGAGAAGTCACAGAGAAGTCACAGAGAAGAATAATCTAAAGTGGTTTTCTCTGCGACTCCTCTGTGGATCTCTGTGCCTCTGTGGCAATCTTCATGCTTTTGCAGCTTGAATTATGACTGAAGCTCATGAGACCATGATCCGCCTCTCGGGGCTTCGCGTGCAGTATGGCTCGTTCGTGGCGGTTGATGCAATGAGCCTCGACATCCGCAAAGGTGAACTCTTCGGGCTGCTGGGGCCCAATGGTGCGGGGAAGAGCACGACCATGCGCGTGCTGATCGGGCAACGGAAGCCAAACGGCGGCAGCGCGACGGTCGCCGGGCACGACGTGGTTCGCGAGTGGGCGGCGATCAAGCCGCTCTTCGGCTATGTGCCCGACCGCGAGAATCACTTCGAGGAATTCACCGGTCGTCGCAACCTCGAATTCTTCGCCGATCTGTATGCCGTGCCGCGGCTGCGCGTCAAAGAATGCCTGAAGCTTGTCGAGTTGGATGAAGCCGGCGATCTCCCCGTCCGTGGCTATTCCCTCGGCATGCGCCGCAAACTGTTGCTGGCTCGCGCTCTGCTACACCGGCCCAAAGTTCTCTACCTTGATGAGCCAACCGCAAACCTCGACATCCACTCCGCTGAGGTCGTGCACCGCATCCTCCGCGATATCGTCACGGACGGTGGCACGGTGGTGCTGACCACGCACGACATGGAAGAGGTCGAAAAAATCTGCGATCGCGTCGGCATCATGTGCAAAGGGAAGCTCGTCGCCCTCGACAGCCCGCTCGCGCTCAAGACCGCGCACACGGAGAAGAAAGCCGACGTGGTGCTACACGACGGCGAGCATTTGACGTTCGATCTCGACAACAGTGCCGACCGCGATATCTTCGCCGAGATGGTGAAGACCAACCGGGCCGCAACGATCCGCACGCGGGAGTTCGATTTTCACGCGACGTTTTTGAAGCTGACTGGGCTGACCTTCGACTGACGAGCCGGAAGCGCAAGCGACGGGTACAGTCTGCTGCAAACCCCGTCGCTTACGCTTCCGGCTCGTACTGAGAGACCATGCGACCCTATATCCTCTGCGCACTCCTGAAAAAAGAATGGCATCGCCATCTCGCCAATCGCGGGGGGCTGGCCTTGGCGTTCCTGCTCATCGCGGCGGCGGTAATGCTCTCCGTCTTCAATCCCGGCGGCACGTCGACCTCCGACGGCGGAGGCACCGGCATGGTCGGCGGCGTGCACACTTGCGTCATCGAATACGCCAGCGATTCCCCATTGATTGCGCACCTGAAGCAGTCCAAGCCCGCCAGCCTCAAGGTCGAATTCCGCGAATGGAAGCAGGGCGTGCCGGGCTCGCTTGTGGAATACGGCCCCGGCACCGGCGGCATCCAGCTTCGCGCCATTCGGCCGCGCGGTGCGGTGCGCGAAACGTTCACCGTGCAGATCTGGCACCCCGCCGGCGATCCCCTCGCCATGCTGCCGTACGAGCAATGGTTCATCCGTGAGACCCGCCGCTATTATCAGATCGCCGCCCGCCAGGATCTCGCGAAGCGTGGCATCGACGTCTCCTCGCTCCCCATCACCGACTTCAGCGGCGACGATCTCTGGGCCGTCCGCGAATCGTTCGACGATCTCGACCGCCGCACCCGCACGCTGAACGGCGG
>JBGSSZ010000466.1:0-6730 GCA_041736785.1 Limnoglobus sp. | reverse complement strand
GGTGACTTCGGTATCACCGGCGATAGCAAGGAGCGTCGGCAGCCAGTCGAGGTGGCTCACCATCTCATTGGAAACGGTACCCGGCTTGATATGGCCCGGCCAGCGGACCATGCACGGCACCCGGTAAGCCCCTTCCCAGTTACTATTCTTCTCATTGCGGAACGGCGTCATCGCCGCGTCCGGCCACGAGTTCATGTGCGGCCCGTTGTCCGTGGCGTACATGACGAACGTGTTGTCCTCGACCCCCGCCGCCTTCAGGGCATCGAGAACGGAGCCAACGTTCTTGTCGTGGTCGATCATGGCGTCGTGGTATTCGCTTTGCCACCGTCCGGACTGGCCCAGGCTCGCCGGCTTGGCGTGTGTGCGGAAGTGCATGTGCGTGAAGTTCACCCACACGAAGAACGGCTTGCCGGCCTTCGCCTCCCGCTCGATAAAGTCCGCGGCCCGCTTTGCCACGTCGTCGTCGATCGTCTCCATCCGCTTCTTCGTGAGTGGGCCGGTGTCCTTGATCGTCTGCTTGCCGACTTTGCCGAACCGCGGGTCTACGGTCGGGTCGTCCTTGTCGCTGGCCTTGCTGTCCATCACGCCGCGCGGGCCGTACTTCGCCCGAAATGCCGGGTCCTTGGGATAGTCCGGATGCTCCGGTTCTTCCTCGGCGTTCAGGTGATAAAGGTTGCCATAAAACTCATCGAATCCGTGAACGGTCGGCAGGAACTCGTTGCGGTCGCCGAGGTGATTCTTTCCGAACTGGCCGGTCGCGTATCCGAGCGGCTTGAGCATCTCAGCGATGGTCGGGTCTTCCTTCTGCAACCCGAGCGATGCACCCGGCAGGCCGACTTTGGTCATGCCGGTGCGGAGTCCGTGCTGGCCGGTAATAAACGATGCCCGGCCGGCGGTGCAACTCTGCTCCGCGTAGTAGTCGGTGAACATCATGCCTTCCTTCGCCTCGCGGTCGATGTTGGGCGTCTTGTAGCCCATGACGCCGAGCGAGTACGCACTGATGTTCGACTGGCCGATGTCGTCGCCCCAGATGATGCAGATGTTCGGCTTCTTGCCATCCTTCTGGAGTTCAGCGCTCACCTTTTGGTTGTGGGCGGCGATTGCGCTGCGTGATGACCCATCATCGCAGCAACACGCGGTCGGCGTCGCTGTCGAAGGCATCGTGGGAGAGTTCATCTCCGAAACGGCGACAGGTCGCTTGCTGCTGAGATGACCAGACGTGGCTGCCCAGCCGAGCGTCGTGCTGACGGCGAGCATCGCCACGATCAGCATGTTTCGAGAATGCATGGTGCGTACCTCTAGGATCTTGGACTGAAAGCAGAAATTGCAGAGTACGTGATATGAGTGAGAGTGCTGGCTGTCAGTGTGCGGGCCGGATTTTTGCCAACTGGCTTCTGTGAGAATTCCAGCCACAAGGCAATCGCAGGATCTTTCTCGATGCGGCAGCGTGGACACCAGCGACGCCACGGAGATCCTCTGCAAGTCTCGCTTTTCACAGTCAATAGCGCCTTGTACGGGAGTTGAACCCATCTCGGCTGTTCGACAAACAGCTCGCCACGCGGGCAGCGTCACAAGGCAGCATCTTCTCGACAGCAGGGGCGGAAGGAGTCGAACCTTCGTGACCAGTTTTGGAGACCGGTGGCGCCACCGGGCGCACGCCCCTGAATCTCAAACAAAGTCCAGCGGAAGGGGCAGGACTCGAACCTGCAAGGGCTTTCGCCTCGTCCGGTTAGCAACCGGGTGCCATCAGCCAGTTGGCTTGCCCTTCCAGCAGTGCTTCAACCTGGATTCGAACCAGGACTTCCGCTTTCGTAGAGCGGTGTGATATCCGTTTCACCATCGAAGCCGATGCCCTGTGCAGGAGTCGAACCTGCCGCCCAGCCTTCGGAGGGCCGGTGCTCGATCCGCGAGACCGGGCAGTGGACCGTGGAGGGACTCGAACCCTCATCTGCCGGGTGCAAACCGGCTGTCTTCCCGTTGGACGACACGCCCATTGTCAGTGGCCCAGGTGGGAGTTGAACCCACAGCATCCCTCGTTCTGAGCGAGAGTGGTCTTCCGGTTGCCTACCGGGCCGGTGTGAAGCGGAAGGGGAGGGAGTCGAACCCCCAAGGCTGTTCGCTCGCCCGGGTTCGAGCCGGGTGCCGTCGCCCATCGGCTTGCCCTTCCAGCAACAAAAAAAGCCGGGTGTCCGAAGACACCCGGCTGAAAGCCTGAGCCCGATGCGGGCAAGTGTCAGCGACGCGAACGATCGCTCCGCACAACTGCGGAAGACCAGCGACTTCGGAGACTGTTGAATAGCTGTGTCATGATGCCCTCGGCGGGATTCCCCGCACCCGTATAGACGCTGGCAGTTGGAAAACGTTCGCGCTTCCAGTGATTTTTTCCGGAAGCGACCAAGTTTGTCAGGGCTTCGCTCGCTTCGGATAGTCCGGTCGCTTGATATCCTTCTTCGGTTGCTTCTTCAATGCTTCCAGTGCCAGCTCGATGGCCTTTTCGAGTTGCGGGTCTTTGCCCGCGTTCAGATCTTTAGGCCACATGTCCACATCGTAGTCCGGGGCGACGCCTTCGTTTTCGACGACAAAGCCTTCTTCGGGTGTCCAGATGGCAAAGCTGGGTGCAGTGACTCTGCCGCCGTCCATGAGTGTGGGGTAGCCGCCGATTCCGACGAGACCGCCCCACGTGCGCTTGCCAACGACGGGCCCGAGCTTGAACTTCTTGAACATGTATGGCAGCATATCGCCGCCCGACCCGGCACCTTCGTCGGCGATCATCACTTTCGGCCCGAACACGGCCGCACTCGGGCTGCGCCATTCCGAACCGTGCCGCGGAGCCCAGTAGCTCGCGAACGGTCGACGCAGTGTGTCGATGTAATAATCCGCGATCTGGCCACCGCTGTTGAATCGCTCGTCGATGATCAGCGCGTCTTTATCCACCTGCGGGTAAAAGTATCGCTTGAAGTACTGCACGCCCTGGCCTGCGGTGTCGGGCACATAGACGTAGCCCACTTTACCGTCGGTAGCCTTCGCGACCTTGCGGAGATTGCTCTCGATCCACTCGCGATTCCGCAGTGCGAGTTCGTTGCTGAGCGGCTCGACCGTGACGATGCGGCTATCCTTGCCGTCGGCGTTCGGCCCGACACGCAGTTCGATCGTCTTGCCGGCAGTGTTCTCAAACAGCGAGAAGATCTCCATCGGTGGCTTGAGGTCGATGCCACGCACGGCCAGCAGGTATTCGCCTTCCTTCACATTGACGCCGGGTGCGGTCAGCGGTGAGCGGAGTGAACTCAGGAAGTTGAGTCCGCTGTAGATTTTCTTGAAACGGTAGCGACCGTCGTTGATTTCATAGTCACAGCCGAGCAGGCCGCCGGAGACGCTCTTCTTGTCGTTGAGTCGCTCGCCGTGCGTCGTGTAGCTGTGACCGACAGCGAGTTCGCTCAGCATCCAGCGGATCACTTTGTAGAGGTCGCCACCGTTGTTGACGTGCTCGAGGAACGGCTCGTACTTTTTCTTGACGGCGAGCCAGTCGGCACCGTGCATGTTGGGGTCGTAGAAGAAGTCGCGATTGACCCGCCAGGCTTCGTGGAGAATTTGTTTCCATTCCTCCCGCGGGTCGATGCGGACTTCGATGTCGTCCAAGCCCAGCTTGTTGCCGCCGGAACTGCTGGCAGCGGCGGGGGGACCACCGCGGCGACTCGAGCCCGAAGAAGCGCTGGAGCCGCCGCCACTCCCGCCCGTGCTGCCGATGTACCAGTCGCCGCCCTGCGAATAGAGCATTTTTTTGCCGTCGGGAGTGAGTTCATACGACCCGACGCCAGATTGCACGCTGGTGCTCTTGCGGCTTTCGACATCGAAGCGCATGAGACCCGAGCCGGAACCCTCGCCACCGCGACGGCGACCCTCGTCGTCGCCGCTGGACGCGAGCACGAAGAATTGATTCGGGGCTCCCGCCTGCAGATTGCGATAACGTGCGGACGGCATCGGGATCGCAATGATCCGCTGGTCGATGGCTTCGAGATCGATGCTGAATTTTGGTTTGCTTTTTGCCTTGGGCTCGTCTTTATCCCCTTCGGCTTTGGGTTTGTCCTCATCCACGTCATCGGCCTTGGCTTCGACTTTCTTTTCGTCGCCATCGGGTTTCGGCTTCGGGGATCGGCCCTTGCCACTGTCGCCTTTCTCTTCGTCCGTCTCGCGGAGGAACGGGCTCGGCGTGTCCTTCTTCAGCACGGCCATCATCATGGAAAACCGTGGCTGCCTCGAGTCTGAGGCACTTTGCGAGAAGCCGTGCTTGCTCATACCCGTACTGTCGGACGAAATGAAATAGAGGTACTTGCCACCGGCATCGAACGCAGGCTCGTCGGCATCACTGAGGCCGTCAGTGATGGGGAACTGCTTGTCCTGCTCGAGGGAGTAGACATAGACCCGTGAGATGTGGGCCGGTGTGTCGATCGAATAGGTAAGCCATTTGTTGTCCGGCGACCAGCTTGAGGCCCGCAGGCTGATGCCGCGACCGTGCTCGTTGAACACGATCTCTTTGCTCTCGCCGCTGGCGATATCGAGCACGAACACGCGATGCGAGTTGTCGACGTAGGCAAACTTCTTGGAATCGTGGCTGAAGACTCCGCCGAAGTAGAACCCGCCGCCGGGGACCTTGAAGGTCTTCACTTTGCCTTTGCCGTTTTGCGGACTCATTACAAGCTGGTATTCGCCGCCGTCGTCGTTGAACCAGGCGATGGTCTTGCCGTCCGGGCTCCAGACCGGGCTGCGGTCGTGAACGCTCGGCGAGGAGGTGATGACGCGGGGGTCACCCTTCTCGGCGGGCACGGTGACGATCTCACCGCGGAACTCGACCGCCACGCGGGCCCCGCTCGGCGAGATACTCGCGTCGCGGACATACTTCTTGCCTTTAACAAACCGCGGCCGGGCTTCCGGTGCGTCGCTGTGGATCGCGACCTTCAACCGCGTCGGCGAGGTCTCGTCGGTCTTCAGCAGATGCAGCCAGCCGGCCTGCTCCAGAATCAGCGTGTCCTTGTCGTGACTGATGTCGAGCACAGGGAAGTCCTTGAACTGCGTGACTTGCTTGACATCACTGACCGTGGGCTTGTTGCCATCCGGCTTGAAGGAAAAGACGTTGTACTCGCCCTTGCGGTCGCTGCGGAAGAAGATCGTGTCGCCCATCCAGTTGGGATCGAGGTCGTTGCAGCGGTCTTTCGGTTGCGGGATCTCGACGACCTCGAAAGTCTTCGCGTCCATGATCCAGATGCGGCTGTGGGTGCCGCCACGATAGTGCTTCCATTGCGCGGTCACATCGCGGACGGGCGTGTAGGCGATGTACTTGCCATCCGGGGAGTAGCAGGCTTCGAAGCCCCAGGGGATCGGCAACAGCGTCGGCATGCCACCTGTGAGCGGTACTGTGAAAAGCTGACTGTGGCGACTCGAATAGACGTTGCGATTCGAGCTGAAGAGCACATCCTTGCCATCGGGTGTGAAGCCGCGGACTATGTCGGCACTGGGGTGCGAGGTGATGCGGGTGGCGGAACCGCCCTGGCTCGGGATGGTGTAGACGTCAGTGTTGCCGTCGTATTGGGCGCTGAATGCGATGAGTTCGCCATCGGGCGAGAAGACGGGATAGCCTTCGAGACCGAGGTCGCTGGTCATCCGGCGAGCGTTGCGGCCGTCGCGGTCGGCGGTCCAAAGATCCTCGCCATAGACAAACGCGATTTTCTTCGCGCTCACAGCCGGCATGGAGAGGAGTCGGGTGTCATCGGACGCGGCTACCGGCAGCGCGAAGAGTACACCCGTCATCAGGAGGAGGCATTTCATGACGTGCTCGGGGTAAAATGGATGCGCTTTAGTCTATGAAGATTTGCGACTCAGGCGTGCCCGTGACATTCGCGTTACACGAAGACATCCGACTCGATTATCGTCGAGCCGGGATCGAGACGCGAACACTTGGCTGCGACATTCGGTTGGATGACAAACACTACGCAACTCTATTGCGATCGAGTTCGTTGTTACCAGTGAACTGCGGGACCGATTCAGCGGTGTCAGCCTCATGCCACTCATCAGGATTGGGATGGAGTGCGGCGTCATTTCACTTTCTTCGTCCGCTCCTGCCAGATCCGCTGTTCAGTGGCGAGGCCTTGATCGCCTTGCTCGAGCATCCATTTCAGCACCTCGACCCGCATCCGCTTCAGCCGATCTTGCTGATGCGGATCAGTTGCGAGATTCTTCTGCTCCCACGGATCGGCTTTGAGATCGTAGAGTTCCTCGGCGGGGCGATGAAAATATCGCTTCACGACTGCTGCGGCGGCAGGATCGGTCTTGGCCTTCAGCGCCCAGGAATCCCAATACTCGCGACCATCCGTGCCTTCTCTGCCTTTGTCGACATGCGAATGGTATTTGCCGCCAGAATCGAGATTGCGAATGTACTTCCAGTCGCGCTCGCGGAGAGCCCGCAATGGGAAGCGATTCATCTTGCCGTCGCCGCTGTGGGTGATGAAAGCGCGTTCGCGATGCTTCGTCGATTGGCCCCGGAGCACGGGCAGGAACGATCGACCATCGAGACCAGCGGGCGTGTCCTCGCCGGCTGCGGCTAACCCGGATATTTCACATGGTTTGAGCGAACAGAATAGCGCGACGGTTCAAGTGTTGGTACAAGAGGAGGTTGCAACGCCAAGCCTCGTCCCAATCCAGGAACCGTCGCGATGACAGAGTGTATCACGAATCCGCT
>JBGSSZ010000436.1:0-5751 GCA_041736785.1 Limnoglobus sp. | reverse complement strand
CTCGGCCTCGGCGGCGGCAGCAACATGGACGCGGCCAAGCTCGTGGCGATGTGCCACGCTCACGGCGGCAAGCCTAGCGACTACACCGGCGACTGTCGCGTGCCCGGGCCGACCACACCACTGATCTGTGTTCCCACTACCGCCGGCACGGGCAGCGAGGTCAGCCCCGCCGCGGTCTTCACCGACGCTGCGAACAAGATCAAAGTCAGTTGCCTCAGCACCTATCTCAGGCCCGCGGTGGCGATCGTCGATCCGAGCCTCACTGACGAATGCCCCAAGAATGTCACCGCCGACAGCGGCATTGATGCCCTCACGCACGCGATCGAAGCGTACACCGCAGTCGATCACGATGAGTTTGTGACGCGGCCGCCGGGTGGTGAGACGGTCTATCAGGGCAAGAACGCGATGGCGGACGGCATGGCCGAAGAATGCTTCCACCTCGTGCACGGGAATCTGCGATCGGCCGTGCACGAGCCGCACAACCGGGCCGCTCGCGATGCAATGGCACTGGCGGCGACGCTCGGCGGCCTGGCGTTTTCGAATGCCGGCGTCGCGCTCGTCCATGCCATGGAATATCCCGTCGGCGGTGCGGTCCACGTCTCCCACGGCGCGGGGAACGGCTTGCTGCTCCCCTTCGTCATGCGCTACAACCAGACAGTCCGCCAGCACGCGATGCAGGAGATCGGTCGCTGCATGACCGCCCGCGGTGACGTCATCGCCCACATCGAACAACTCCGTGCGGACATCGGCATTCCCACTCGGCTCCGCGACCTCGGCGTCAAGGAATCGCAGCTCGCCGGCTTCGCGGAGAAAGCCTTCGCCATCAAGCGGCTCATGCGCGTCAACCCGCTCATGCCCACGCAGGACGACATCCTCGGCATCTATCGGGAAGCATTTTGAAGCGCTCGCCGATCCTGCTGCTGTCGATCCCGCTGCTCGGCGTCGCACTCGTCGGGCTGGTGATGATGTGGTCGAACGGCCACGGCCTGCCGATGCGCGACTTCGTCGAATATTACTCCGCGGGCAAGGCCTTCCTCGACCACCGCAACCCCTACGACGACCATTTGCTGCTGGAGATCCAGCGTGGGATGCTGAACGATCCCACGGTGGATCAGCCGATCATGATGTGGAATCCGCCGTGGGCGCTGCCGCTGGTGGCTCCGCTCGGGTGGCTGCCGCCGAATGCGGCGCACATCCTCTGGCTCCTTGTGCAACTCGCATCGGTGATGGTGTCTGTCGCGATGCTGATGAGTGTCTACGCGGTGCCGAAGTCCGTCCGGATCGTGGGCTACGTGGCGGCGCTCGGCTTCTCGCCGACGCTGCTGCTGCTCTGGTATGGTCAGATCGGCGGCTTCTGCCTGCTCGGGTTGGCGGGGTATCTCTACTTTCAAAAGCGCGGGATGCACCTCACTGCGGGCGCGTTCGCCGCGCTCACCGCCCTGAAGCCGCACCTGCTCTTCGCGTTTGGCCTGATGCTGTTGCTCGACGCGATCGTCTGTCGACGGAGTCGCCGCGTGCTGCTTGGCGGCGGCATCGCCATCCTCGCGGCGGCGCTCATCGCCTGGTTCGTCAATCCGATGGTCTACGGCCACTACATGGACTCGATCACCGCGCAGTCGAGCGACGTGCACTATTCTGTGCAGGACTGGCTCCAACCCAATGTCAGCTACAAGCTCCGCATGGCGGTCGCGCCCGAGAAGTTCCGCGTGCAGTTCGTCCCCACGGCCGTGGCGTCTGTGGTTCTGCTCGCCCTCTGGCTGTGGACGCGGCGACGTATCGACGCACCCGCACAGGCGCCCGGGCTGGTCTTTGTCAGCGTGCTCTGCACTGCGTACGGAGCGTGGATGTTCGACCTGGTGGTGCTGCTGGTGCCGGTGATCCATGCCCTGTCGCGGTTGGTGAACGTCTGGGAAAACCGACGAACTCAGGTCCTGCTCATGGCAGTGCTGTATGTGCTGTTGAATGCCGCTGCCGGGCTCGCACCGGTGTTCATGTACACGTTTTTCAAGGTCGGCCTCGGCCTGCATGAGTTTCTGTTGTTCGCACCGGCGGCACTGGCGATCTATCTGATGTCGCTGTGGGTCAGCCGCTGAGCGCTCAGCCTGCAAGCCAGTGAAAGAAAGTTGCCAGTCCCGCCAGCAGTCCCGCGATCACGAGTGCCCCTGCCAGTGTCCTACGACCCTGCAGCCAAGGCCCGAAGATCCGGGTGAGCCGCGGCATCACGATGTACTGCAGCGTGATCACACTCAGAGCGTTGCCGATCAGGATCGCCAATGCCAGACCCAGGGGGAATGTGACGCGGCCGACCGTCAGCGTGAGCGTCATCACCGTCGGATAAAGCCCGAGCAGCACCACGAGCACCATCTTCCACCCCGGCGGGGCGTTCGGTTGCTTGCGGTTGGTGAACCACGTGGCGAAGCCGTTGGCGAGCGTCTCCAATTGAAATTCGCCAATCTCGCTCTGGACCTTGGCGACCAACTCCGCCCGCTCGGAGGATGCGAGCCAGGTCTGCAGCAGCGCGGCATCCGTGAAGTGCATGACAACGGCCCACTCCGTGCTGGCGGGATCGGTGGGCGGGTAGATGTCGATGCTCTCGTAGCCGGGGAACTGCTCGACGGCGGTGGCAAAGCTCTGCTCGATGGCGAGGAACCGCTCGACCGCAGCCGGAGGAACGTGGTGCAGGAAAACGGTGGACGCTTGAGCGACGCGGACAGCCACGATCAACTGCCTTTCTTGTAGGCCCGCTGGCCGGCGATCCAGGTTTCGTCGACGTTGCGGTCGTCCCCGCAGGCCATCACGCCGAAGAGCAGCATGGAGGCTTGCTCGATGGTTTCGGGCCCGCTTGGTGGTGCGATCATCGATTGATGCCAAGCCATGGCGTGCTGCCCGGCGTTCCAGTCGAGGGCGACAAAATCGGCTTCCTTGCCCACGTTGAAGTTGCCGAGCAGATCGTCGAGGTAGAGCGCGTGAGCGCCGCCGAGCGTGGCGAGGTAGTACGCACGATACGGGTTGAGCTTGTTGCGTTCGGCCTCGGCGTCGTCGTGCTCACGAGGGTTCAGCGAGCCGTCGAGCATGGTGTTGTTGCAAAGGCCGACCTTGTAGGCCTCTTCCATGACGCGGATGAGGCTGAAGGCGTTGCCGCCGCCCATGTCGCAGCCGAGCGAGAGCCGCACGCGGGCGTCGGGATCGGTGGCGCGGCCGATGCGGAAAAGGCCACTGCCGAGGAACAGATTGGAGAGCGGGCAGAAGCAGACCCCTGCCCCGGCCCGGGCGAACCGCCGCAATTCGTCGTTGGAGAGCCACACGCCATGCCCGGCCGTGAACTTGGGCCCGAGCAAGCCGTGCTTCTCATGCACCGCGGTGTAGTCGGGGCTGTCGGGAAACTCATGCCGGGCCTGTCGCACTTCCGTTGGATTCTCAGAGATGTGCGTGTTGATCCAGCAGTCGGGATACTCGGTTTTCAGTCGCGTGCAGGTCTGCAGCATCTCTTCGGTGCAGCCCACTGCGAACCGCGGCGTGATCGCATAGAGGTGTCGGCCCTTGCGGTGGTAGGTCTCGATCAGCCGCTTCGACTCGCGGTAAAATTGCTCGGGAGTGTTCAGGAACTCATCCGGCGCAAAGCGATCGATGCCGGTCAGTCCGGCGATGGTCCGCATTCCGCGGCGGCCCGCCTCGGCGAAAAACTCCTCCGTGCTAACCGGACTGCTGGTCGTGAACGCCTGGCAGGTCGTGGTGCCGCCAGCGAGGAGCGCGTCGAAGAATTTCCCCGCTGCCGCGCGGGCGTAGTCGCGATCAGCGTACTTGACCTCCTCGGGGAAGATCCAAGTCTTGAGCCAGTCGAGCAGCTGCAGGCCATAGGCACCCAGCACGCGGGTCTGCGGGAAATGGATGTGACCGTCGATGAAGCCGGGCACGATGATGCGGTTCGGCAGGTGGGTGACGGGCACTGCGGAGTATTGGGGTGCCAATTCGGCGAACGGGCCGAACGCCCGGATGATGCCGTCGTCCACCACAAGCAGGCCGTCTTGGACGAATCGGGCTGATTCGTGTTCGTGGCCGATGTATTTCCATGGATCGTCAAGCAGATCGAAGAACGTGCCGCGAATCGCGGTGACCATAACGCTGTCCCGGAGGGTGCAGCAATTACGAATACGACGCGAACGCCCGGGGACAAACTCAGATTCCGTCACAAGACTGCGCCACTGATCGACAGTTCGGCTGTATATTATCGCTTTGTTGGTTAAATCGATCCCGCTCGCAGCGTTCGCACGTTGCAAGCGCAAGCTTTGTAAGCTACTCTGAGGCCAGCACCTCCCCTGTTCATTCCGGAGTTTTATTTATGTCCGGTGCATCGCATTCCCGCAAGGGATTCACTCTGATCGAGCTTCTCGTCGTCATCGCGATTATCGCGGTGCTGATCGGGCTGCTGCTGCCGGCTGTGCAAAAGGTCCGCGAGGCCGCCAGCCGCTCCAAGTGTGCCAACAATCTCAAGCAGCTCAGCCTCGGGCTCAGCGGCTACCACGACGTCATCGGACGTTACCCCGGTTACCGCCCCACGGGCATGACCTTCGGCGCCAGCAACCCGCACGAATACTACTCCTCCAACTGGACTTACCAGCTGCTCCCTTACATCGAGCAGGACAACCTCTTCAATCGTCCGTTCTCGAATCAGGGCGAATACAGCACGCAGATCCGCGGCAATGTGGTCACGGCGTACATCTGCCCCAGCGTGAACATGCCCCAAACGCTGACCAGTGGCAGCACGCTGATCGCACTCTCGCACTACCACGGCATTACCGGTCGCCAGCGGAACGAATGGCAAACCATCGGCGACCAGGGCGTGATCGGGGTCTTCCCCCACGAAAACAAGATCAAGCTTGCCGGCGTCAAGGACGGCACCAGCAACACCATCTGCTTCGGCGAGCGTCCACCGACGCCCGACCTGCAGTGGGGCTGGGGGCTCCGCGGTCTGCCCGATCTCGACAGTCTCATGTGGGCCCGCTACACCTCGAGCGACACCCAGTCGATCGCCACCACGGATGAGCAGGGCGTGGCTTGTCCGTTCCCCGTGTTCTTCCAACAGCCGCGTTCGCCGCGACCCAGTCGCTGCGATGGATATCACCTCTGGTCGTTCCACACACAGGGCGGCAACTTCGGCTTCCTCGACGGCTCCGTGCGATTCCTGAACTACAACGCCGGCACCACCAGCGTGATTGCCATGTCCACCCGGGCAGGCGGCGAGGTCATCCCGGAATGACAATCCGCACACTCTTCATCGCCGTGGTCCTTGCCGCGGCAGGATGCGGCAAAAGCACCACCGACGTCAGCGGCACGGTCAAATTCGAAGGCAAGACGGTGGTCTTCGGCACCGTGGTCATTGTCGGCAGTGATGGCGTGTCGAAGTCGGGCCCGATCCAGCCCGACGGCACATTCACGGTCTCCGGTGTCAGGACGGGCACGGCCAAGGTCTATGTGTCGAGCCCCAAGCCGCCGGGCTTGACGCCTCCGCCGAAGCCGAAAGCCACGGGTCGCGACGCCGGTGCCGACGAACGCCGACCCGCGGATGCCAACGAAACCATGAGCCCCGAGGTGCTGAAGGGCTGGTTTCCATTGCCCGAAAAGCTCGGCGACCCCGCACTCTCGGACCACACCATCGAAGTGGTCCCCGGTCAGCCGTTGGATCTCGATTTGAAGTAGAGCCTATCCAAACAGCTTGGCGGCGTAGAGCAGAATCACGACGCCAAGCACAAT
>JBGSSZ010000434.1:0-7284 GCA_041736785.1 Limnoglobus sp. | reverse complement strand
GAGCCGAGCACGATCGCGCTGCCGCTCGAAACACCCGTGAAGCCCGGCATCACGCTGGGTGCGGACCACGACCCCGCGATGTGCGGCACACTGAGCGGCACCGTGTCGTGGGCGCTGGCTCCGCCGGTGATTCCGCTGATCCGCCGGCCTCTCAGCAATCTGAAACACGACGAAGTGCCCAATCCGAATGCACTGATGCTCGACGAACAGAAACACATCGCGGGAGCCGTGGTGATGCTGGTGGGCATCGACCCGGCGAAATCGAAGCCGTGGGATCACGCTGCGGTGCATGTCGAACTTCACGCAGGAGGCATCAGCGTCGTGCAGGGGGACTATCGTGGCCGTGTTGGTTTCGTCCGCCGCGGCGACCGTGTCACATTCCGCATCCACGGCGAGCAGACCTTCGGCTACCGCGTCCGCGGTACCGAAGTGTTCGGCAATATCCTCACCGCGAAGGTGCCCAGCATCGAACGCACGCTGGACAAGTCCGGTGTGCTGCACATCACATCCGCATCGGGAGAGTACTGGGCCGCTGCGGATCTCTTTGTCAGCGATCATCCTTATTTCACCCGCACTGACGCCGTCGGACGTTATCATTTTGACGCCGTGCCGGCCGGCGACTATGAACTCTGGGTCGTCCATCCGAACTGGGCCGTCGCGGCCATCGAGATCGATCCCGAGAGCGGCATGCTCGCACGCCAGAACTACCAGAAATCGTTCGAGGAATCCCGCATCGTCGAGGTCCTGCCGAAGACGGCGACTGTGGAAAACGTCACGCTGCGATGACTTCTGAGTTCGCGAGTCTGGTCGCCACTCATCGCGCCGCTTTCGAGTTGTGCCATCGGATCTCCTCGCAGGCGAAGAGTTCGTTCCCGATTGCGTTTCGACTGCTGCCACGGGATCAGCGGCTGGGCATGACGGCGCTCTACGCCTGGCTGCGGCTGACCGACGATCTCGCCGACGAGCCCGGAGCGATCGCCGAGAAACGTACGAAGCTCCAAGTCTGGCGCGATGCTCTGAACGGTCATTCCCAACCGTCCGAAATCCTGCCCGCATTCCTCGCGACGGTGCGGCACTTCCAGATTCCCCACGAACACCTGCATGCCGTGATCGATGGCGTCGAGAGCGATCTCGAACACACTGGCTTTGCTGACTTCGCGGACCTTGAGATCTACTGCTATCGCGTGGCGTCGGCGGTCGGCTTGTGCTGTTTGGCGATTTGGGGTGTGCGGGATCCCGCGGCGACGCAACCGGCCATCGACGCCGGCATGGCGTTTCAACTCACAAACATCCTGCGCGATGTCGGCGAGGATCATCGCAACGGT
Source organism: Limnoglobus sp. (assembly GCA_041736785.1). Lineage (GTDB taxonomy): Bacteria > Planctomycetota > Planctomycetia > Gemmatales > Gemmataceae > JBGSSZ01. Next base: position 5,959 of record JBGSSZ010000434.1, on the reverse strand, counting down.
CGCATCTACTTGCCGCGGAGCGAGGTGCCAGTCTGGCCACCGACGCGAGAGCAGTTGCAGTTCCAGATTGAGCGGGCTCGCAAATACTACCAGCGATCGGAGTCACTGCTGCCGCTGCTCTCGCCGCGACCGCGGAGCATGTTCACGGCGATGAGCGGCATCTATCGCCGACTCTTGGACACAATTGACCACGACCCGATGGCTGTGATGACCCGTCGGGTGCGCGTCAGCGGCTTGCAGAAAATGCTGATCCTGCTGCGTAGCGTCCTACGCCGCTGACCTCAGGAATCAATGCCGATCCATTCCGTCACATCGGTCCGCGTATGCGGGGTGCATTGGAGCATTTCATACGCGTTTTCATACGCAGCTTGCCAGGCGGGTCCGAAGTGTGGCAGGGCGGCAAGCGGCACTTGCGGATACTCACAGTAAATGACGCACTCATCGGGTGTGTTCGCGAAAAGCAACGTTCCGGCGTCGGGCAATGCTTCAAACGCCGCATGGCGGAGTAGTTCGCCACTCTCGCCCGCTGGGGCGGCAAAGACCGAAATGGCACCGCGTGACCACGGCCCAGCGTTGAGCAGACTCGGCTGTGCATCGCTGCAGGCTTCGCGGAAAGCCTCGACGACCTGTTGCGGCGGACCGTACTTCTGCTCGAACATCGCTGCTAGATCGACTTCGCCCAGCCGCGTGTTGAGATAGGCTTTGCACTGAGTGCGGAGGATCCCAAGCAGACCAGTTGCACCCTCGGCTGTGTTCAGACAGGCTTGATAGAGCCCGCCGAAGGTCCGATCGATGCTCCCTTGCACCCAGGCTTCCGCGTGGTGCAGGTCGTCGTCGTTGAGCACTTCGAGGTAGCGTTTGGCGGCCTCTTCGATGGTCATACAACCGGGTGGCATGACAGTGCGGAGTCCGGGCGACGGCGAAGGTTGCTCCATCTCACCGCGCAGCGCAGTTCGGAACGTGTCCAGTCGCTGGCGGCAATTCGCCATGTCGTTCTTGATGCTGACGGTGCTGTCGCGCAAGGCAGCGTAGGTACGGGCCGCACGGCGGGCAAGGATGGCTTTGTAGCGAGCCTGCGGGTAGTGCTTCAGGGCATCGGCCAGGAGTGTGGACTGACCACGAGCGCCATGGGCGTGGGCACTGAGTAATTTGTGAGACGCGACCGCTTCGGCATCGAGGGCGTCTGCCTGATTGCCCATCGCGGATGCCATCTTGCTCAAGTCCGACAGAATTTGTCGGGCCGCCTCTTCCGCCCCGGCTAAGCGGTACTTCGGGTCGTCTATCAACTTGGGGACAGCACTGGTAATCTCGGCTTGCGCCGCGGTCCCCGCATCTGCGGCTGTTATTCGTAGTGATTCCTCAAGAAGTGTGGCTTCGCGGTTGATCCCGGCTAGTGGATTGCCCACCAGTTGATCCCATTGAATCAGCACATGGCCGACTTGAGCGGCGTCAGGGGTCCGGTTCAGCCAGCCTTTCGCTTGCGCGACGTCTCCCATCTGCGTCAGCAGCGTGTCGCATGGCATCTGCATGGTCGTGTCCGCAGCATGGCGAAGTCGCTCGATGAAACCTTCGAGATCGAGGCTGAGCTTCTGCCAGAGCGTCGCGGTCCAGGCGGGAATGGCGTCGCGGGCCCGACCGGTATCGGGGCTGACCCACTGATCGAGGAGCACACCGCTGAGGATGCGGGCTGTGCGTCCAACGATTTCGTTGCGTGGCCATTCAAAGCGGACCATGCCCCATGTGCTGGCCACAGTGGGAACATCAATGGGCGGCGCAGGTGGCCGCATCGAATCGCAGACCTGGCTCAGATTGCTGAACAGATCGAGTCGAAGCCAATCGGCAGCATTCTGCACCGGATGGTCAGTCTGCATACTGTTCGGATCGTCGGCGAGGGCCAGCAGAGCATGTCGCTGTGTGCCCGAACTTGACTGCCGGATCGCGGCCGAACGTGCGACGGCAGCGGCAATATCCTTCAGCTCCTTCATCTTCATCGTGCTATTGCGACCATCGGACCAGGTGATCCGTGCAGGGGTATTCGACACGAGCGTCGAGAGCGGTGCCAGTTGCTCCAGGGGCGACGGCATCAGCAAGAGTCTGGCAAAGGGAGGTTCGGGATCGCGGATGTAGGCATGCCGGTCGTCGTAGAAGCTGTGGAAGCTGCTTCTGGGCCGCGAATAGTGATTCAACTCTGTCAGGGCTGCGACGACGTTGGCACGCACTTGAGGAGGGATTTCCGCTTCGGGGTCGTCGGGGGGAATGAATAGCAGGCCGACGACGTCGGCGCAGGAATAGCCGAGCCTACGAAGTCTGTTGCGGATGATGTAGGCGAGATCGATGACCATGCCGCCGCCGGTGCCGCCAGCCAGCGCAGACGCAATGTAGATGCGGGGTCGGTTCGACCCCAACGGCTGCCCGGTGGTTTGAAGCGTTTCCGCCAGCGCCTCCGGAGTGAGACAGCTTTCGAGATCGGCTTCAATCTTCTGCATGAGAGGCCGGTAGTGATCGCAAAGTGCGAGGCGGCCGAACGCACGAATGCCCAACGTGACCGGGTTTCGCGGCAGGCGATGGAGCAGGGCGGGATCGAACCAGCCCTCCACCAGGGAGCGGCCGGTCTGCCTGGGCTTGAGATAATGTGCAGAACGATTGAGTCGCGCGGAGAAGATCTCTTCCGGCTTCAAAGCGCCGATGCCTTCAAGAGTCCGATCGGTGGCTGCGGCCGCGAGCGTGTCGGGATCGGTGTCGATGAAGAGTGTCCGCACTGCGGGCACGGCGTCCATGCTGCCATGGTGATCAGCAACCTGTTTGCGGAACCGCTGCAAAAACCGCAGCCCGGTACCGCCGAGACCGATCACCAGCGCCGGCCGGATCGTTCCGGGCCCCACTTCTTCCGGCGGTGCTTCCTGCGGCGTGTCGGCTTCGCCCAGCGACACCGGTAGCGGCGTTGTGGCGATGCCCGTCGTCACGAAATTGATCACCGAGGAACCGCTCGTGTTGCCGAGCGTCTCAACAAATGCATTGACATTCGCCGTCGGCTTCGTGACCCACGGCCGGGTTTGATTCAATGGCGCCGCCGCGGGTTCCTCCACTGGCATCGTCACCGGCACAGTGCCCCGCAGTGCCTTCACCAGTTCCAGACAGTTGGCGAAGCGGTCTTCGGGCTTTTTCGAGAGTGCCTTTGCCAGTGCGGGCCGATCAGAGGGCGGCGACGGACTCAGATTCGGTGCCGCTGTCAGGTGCTGCATCAGCAGTTGCTGCATGCTGCCACCGTCGAAGGGCCGCTGACCGGTCAGGAGTTCCTGATAGACGCAGGCGAGGCTGTACTGATCGCAGTAGCGCGTCACCACTCCGTCGAATGTTTCCGGTGCCGCATAGACCGGCGTGATGCCGCCGGTCACGCTGGCCATGATCCCTTCGAGATCTTTCACCTGTCCGAAGTCGCCGACCTTGACGTGGTTGTACTGCAGAAAGATATTCTGCGGTTTGATGTCGAGATGCATCAGTTGATGCTCGAAGTTCATCAGATCGAGAACTTCAGCGGCTTCCTGCATGTAGAGCAGCAGGTCTTCGCGGGCGATGCCGGTCAGGCCGTTGAGCCGGCACTGGCGGAAGCGGTCCCAGAGGTTGCAGTCAGCCAGTTCCATGACGATGAGGAGTCGACCTTCGACGATGTCGTAGCGATCGATGGCGAGCAGGTATGGATGGCGTACGGCTTTCACGCGCTTCATCGCCTTGAGCTCTTGCTCGGCGTAGCGGACAAGATCGTTGTCCTTGCTTCGGAGGTCGCCGTGGATGATCTTGACGGCTTTGAAGATGCCGCCCGGAGCTTCACACTTCCAGACTTCACCGAAGCCGCCTGAGCCCAAGCGGTCGATCAGCCGGTAGCCCGGGATCGGTTCGACGTGGGTTTCGAATCGGACGGCCATGATATTCCACACTACGGATCGAGGGAGTGTCCTGTTCCTGGGTTCTGCTTAATCCCAAGCTATATCAGTACGACAATGCGGCGATTGTTCTTTCGCCAAGTGCATCTCATATGCCTGGCGTGCCACCGCTCCAAGCTGCGGCACTTCATCGAACGGCAAGAGCGGATACTCGCGGATGATCACGAGATCTTCGTTGAGATCAGCCGGGATAATGCCGACGTCGGGGATCAGCGTCTGGAGAGCTTGGCGGAACCGCTCGCCGTCCGCACTCGAGGGGCCGGCGACAATCGTTGCCTCCGTCTGAGCCCGGCCCGCTGTACTGGTGATGTCGGGTGCGGCCTCCTCAAACGCTTGCAGCAGCAGTTTGTCGGTTTTCTCACCCGGTTCCTTGTGACGGAAGAAAATCTCCGCCGCGTCGATGGTCTCGAGCCGGGTATCGAGGAAATTGCGGGATTCCGCCGCGATCCAGGGCAAAAACTCCGCCCGGCTCGTCGGCTTGGTGCTCAAGCCCACCACACCGCCGAACTGCTTCGTGATCTCAGTCTGCGTCGCCTTCTCGAATTCAAGAATGTCCTGCACCGGAAGTGCTCCAATGAAGCGATCCGCGGCACCGTCGAGGCTCGACACCCCGCTCGGCAGGATCATTCGTCCAGGCCCCGGCGAGACGATCGGTTCATTGCCTCCGCCGGCAGTGCTTGCCAGAGCGGAGAGCTTCAGGCGAATTTCATTCACTTCCCGCTGGCACTCCGGCAGCACGCCCAGCAGCCCACGATAGAGCGAAAGCGTGACATCGAGCACCAGGAGAGTCAGCCGCTTTTTGGCAAACTGCAGGGTCGAGTCAAGCAGATCGGCTCCGATCGACGACCGACTTGGCCCGATCACGCCGCGGCCGGCACTGCCCAGTGAGCCGAGCAGATTCAGCACCCGGCTGTAGAGGTCGTAGACATCGTGGACCAGATCGTCGCGTGACGGCTCCAACGCCTGAAGGATGCGTTTGACCCGCTCGCCGATCTGCGACACGGCTTCCTCGGCTCCCGGCAGTCGGTAAAGCGGTTGCTCGACGAACCAGCCAGTCCAGTTGAAGAGCGTGGCCTCGGCTTCCTTGGTGAGCTTCTTGTTGGCGACCGCCAGCACGCCGTGAAGCTTGCCTGCTTCGTCGCGCTCCTGATCGGGCTTGCCCACGAGTCCCAGGATGCGGTGGATCACATCGGCCGCGGCTTGGGGTTCGAGTCGACGTGCACTCGCCTGCTGACGCAGCGGCTGAAGAAAAGCCGCGAAAACTCGCTCCGGCTCTTCACGCAATTCGTCTTTCAGCAGCTTGTGATAGCGGGCCACGACCTCTTCCAGGTTCAGTTGCTTTTTCGACCAGTGCTCGTCGAGCCAGGTCTGGATCGGCTCGCGCAGATGAGCCGTATCGCGGGTCAACCAGCGCTGGATGATCTTCTGGGCGAAGCGGCGCGTCGAAGCGGCGAGAACCGCAGGGCGCGGCCAACTCAGGCGATACAAGCCAAACGGCTGCACCACCGCGGTCTTTTCTTTGTTGATGAAGTCGGCTTCGACCCGAACCTCATCGCAGCGTCGGCCCACGGGTGTGAACAGATCGAGATATATGGCCCGGGCCACGAGCCCCGCAGTCTTCGTGAGTTCTTTCGGGTCGGGACGCGTGTGCAACTGCACCAGTGCTACGCGTCGGAATGGGCCGTCGCCGTCGCTGATGGGGGCTTCGCTGTCGTCGAAGCGGTTGCTGTAGCGGTTGCGACCGCCGTGGAAGTGCCGCAACTCCCGAAGTGCCGCATAGGCATTCGCGAGTGGCTTGTCCTTCGCGGCATCGGCTGGCGGCACGAACAGCATGCCCACGCAGTCAGGGTTGGCATAGCCGATCAGCCGCAGTTCGTGGCGCACGGTGAAGGCGATGTCGAGGGCCATGCCGCTGCCGGAGCCGCCCGCGAGATTGGCGACGACGTAAACTCGGGCCCGGTTGGAGCGCACGCCCAGTTTGCTGGACGCCGCCGTGCTGTTGAGGGCGTCGTCGCGGA
>JBGSSZ010000424.1:0-6823 GCA_041736785.1 Limnoglobus sp. | reverse complement strand
CGATCCTCGGCGTGTCGATGATTGGTGGACTCTGGCTGCCGGCGTTCCTGCTGCCGGGCTGGGCCCGCGATCTCGCACTCGCACTGCCCACTACATGGGCCATGAGCGGCCTCGCCAGCGTCACCTGGCAGGGCCATGGCCTGCTCGCCGTGCTACCGAGCGTCGGCGTGGTGCTTGCCTTCACCTGTGTGTTTCTGGTCATTGCCAGTCTGCGGCTCGCGGCGAGTGAAGCCCGCCGCCGGAAAGGATTCGGTGTTGCATGATTCGGATTGTCCTCGCACTCCTGCTCGTCTCCACCGCACAGGCCGCGGAGCCGCTTAATCTGAGCTTTGAAGACCAGTTTGATGCCAAAGTGGAAATGAAAGCGGCTCGCGGCAAGGTGCTGGTTCTGGTCTACGGCGATCGAAAAGCCAGCGACGACTGCCGCAAGCTCGGCGAGCAACTGCATACCGTCTATGGTGCCGAAGCCGTGCGCATTCAGGCGGTCGCCTGCTGCGGGAAGCTGCCCAAGCTGATGCAGCCGCTCTTGAAAAGTCAGATTGCCAAGGTGTCGCCGAAGCTGCCAGTCTGGCTCGACTTCAATGAGACGATGGTGACGAATTTCGGCATGACCACTGGCCAGACCAATGTTGCGGTGTTCGACCGCGAAGGGCGCTATCGGCATCTGGTGATCGGCACTCTCGATCGGAAGAAGCTCGACGATTTGACCAGCGCCATCAGCAAGTTGCGGGTCGAAGGGCAGTAGACTAATCCCATGATTCGCGGTCGTCTCGCTCCGTCGCCGACGGGGGCTCAACACATCGGCAATGCCCGCACGTACCTGATCGCCTGGCTGCTGGCGCGTCAGGCTGGTGGCGAGGTGCGGCTGCGGATCGAAGACATCGACTCACCGCGGATCAAGCTCGGAGCCGCCGAGCAAGCCCTCGACGATCTCCGCTGGCTCGGCCTCGACTGGGACGGCGCTCCGATGGTGCAGAGACCGCGGCAGGCCACCTATCGGCAGGCACTCGACACACTGCGACAGCAGGAACTCGTATACCCATGCACCTGCACACGGGGCGACATCGCCGCGGCGGCAAGTGCTCCGCATGTGGAGAACGAAGGCCCCGTCTACCCCGGCACCTGTTCGCATCGCAGTGCTCAAGACGTTCTCGATGTGCCCCATGCGTGGCGATTCCGCGTGACTCAATCGCCGGCATATGTAGACCTCGTCCGCGGGCCAACACAGATTGATTTGAAGCAGAACGGCGGCGACTTCGTGGTGTGGAAGAATGATGACACGCCCGCGTATCAGCTGGCCGTGGTTGTGGACGACGCCGCTCAGGGGATCTCCCAGGTCATCCGCGGCGACGATTTGGTTCCCAGCACGCCGCGACAACTGTTGTTGTTTGAAGCACTGGGCTACAAGCCTCCCGAGTATGGTCACGTGCCGTTGGTGGTTGGCGAGGATGGTCGAAGATTGGCCAAGCGCCACGGCGACACGCGACTCAGCACATTGCGGGAGCAGGGCGTGAGCGCGGAGCGATTGATCGGACTGTTGGCGTGGTCGTGTGGCTGGCTGGATCAGCCAAAAGAAACCACCGCGCCTGAGTTGCTGGGGATGGCGAGACTGGAAACGATCTCGCGATTTGTATTCGGAGAACAAACCTTAGCGACGCTTCGGAGAAGCGTGCGTCATTGACGCTTCTCCGAGGCGTCAGTAACGTCGTTGGCAAACTCATCAAGCTTCTTGTGCAGCGTATTGCGGTTGATGCCCAATCGCTCGGCGGCTTTCAACTGCACGCCGTCGCAGATCCGCAGCATCTGCTCGATCAGTTCCTTCTCCAGCCCGCCGACGAGAAAGTGGTAGAGCTTGGTCCCTGCAGGCAGCGGCGTCTGCAGCCCTGACTTGACCAGTGCACGGATCAACGCTGGCACGTCCATCGCACCCGCGGTCCCGGGCTTGATCGCTCGCGGACGGTCGAGTCGCAGGTTGTCTTTGTCCAGTTGATCATGTTCGCTGAGGACGACGAGCCGTTCGATGGCGTTCTCAAGTTCGCGGACGTTCCCCGGCCAGTCGTGAGTCTTGAGTACGGCGATCACCTCGACACTCAGGTGCAGAGATTCGAGCTTGTTCACCTCGCAATAACGCCGCAAGAAATAACGGGCCAGCGGCTCAATGTCCTCGCGTCGGTCCCTGAGCGGTGGCAGCGCGATCGGCACCACGTTCAGCCGATAGTAGAGATCCTCGCGGAACTCACCGCGATCCACCAATTCCTCCAGGCTCGCGTTGGTCGCTGCGATGACCCGGACATCCGCCTTGCGGCTGACGCTCTCGCCGACACGCTCAAACTCGCGCTCCTGCAGCACTCGCAGGAGCTTCACCTGCAGCTTGGGGCTCATCGAGTTGATTTCGTCGAGGAAGATAGTGCCACCGGTCGCAGCTTCAAAACGGCCGGCTTTGTTCTCGATCGCGCCGGTGAATGCCCCCTTCACGTGTCCGAAGAGTTCGCTCTCGAGCAGGTTCTCGTGCAGGGCTCCGCAGTTGACGCGGATGTAGGGGCCGTCGGAGCGGTTGCTGTTTTTGTGCAGAGCCCGTGCGATGACTTCCTTGCCCGTGCCTGTCTCGCCGACGAGGAGCACATTGACGGTGCGTGGCGCGGCGAGCCGCACGAGGCGGTAGACCTCGCGCATGCTGGGGGCGTCGCCGATGATGTCGGGCGACGGGCTGCTGACTGCATCATTTCGAGGCATTTTCGAGCCGCATCCGGGAGAGGCAGCCGAAGGGGCGGGTAAAACACTCTGGAGAACTGGTGATTGTAAGCAGAAGTGCTTGAGAATGCCACAGCGACGGCACGATTTGCAGGCAGATCATTCCGGTTTGCGGTGTCTGGAAAGGCCGGCACTGTAAACGGTCACCGTCTGCGTTGCTTCGTCGATCTCGTAAAACACGCCCAGCACGTCGCCATACCAGTTTCTCTGATGCTTGCTGTTGCGGGATTCGCCCATGTCGTAGGGATAGCGGCGGAGTGTGTAATCGATAAATTCGGACGCCTGTTTGATCCGCGGCGGAACCGCATCTTCGCGGACCAATCGATCGACTTCCGAATGGGCTGTCAAGTTCCATCGCACAAGCCAGGTCATTCCCATCCCAGCCGTTTTTTCATTTCTTCAAATGTGAACGAGGGCTCGCAGCGTCGGCGCTCAAGTTCCTTGCGTGTGAATGTCGCATCCCACGGTACTAAAGGCTCATCGGCGTCCACAGTCGTCGAGAGTGGGAAGAGCGCGATTGTATGCCCCTGCGAGTCGCGAAGCTCGAGGCATTTGTTTTTCGACAGAGACTCGGCGTACGCATCGTCGGAGACCGCGCCGATTTTCTCACCGTCAATGTAGATGCCGACCATGTCTGGCTCCTCCGCCCTGCTCCGATTATACACCCCAAACGCCACAGGGCAGCCGTTGTTGGCTGCCCTGTGCGTTGCTTGTCGATCCGCGATCTGCGTCAGTCGCGGCTGTTCAGCTTGCTGAGCAGGCGGAGGATTTCGATGTAAAGCCAGACGAGCGTGACCAGCAGGCCGTAGGCTCCGTACCACTCCATGTACTTGGGAGCACGATAGCGGGTGCCGCGTTCGATCATGTCGAAGTCCATGACCAAGTTGAACGCTGCAATGATGATGACCACGACGGAGAAGCCGATGCCGACGGGGCCGTTGCCGTGAATGTAGGGCATGCGGATGCCGAAGAAGCTCAGCACCATCGTAGCGAGGTAGACGAGGAAGATCGCACCCGTGGCGGCGATGATGCCGGTGCGGAGCTTGTCGCTCATCCGGATGATGCCTGTGCCGTAGAGGGCGAGCATCATGACCAGTACGCCGATGGTGAGCATGGCCGCCTGCATGACGATGCCGGGGTAGGCCGCGACCGCGTAGATGGTCGAGAGTCCGCCGACGAACGACCCTTCGAAGGCTGCGTAGAGCGGAGCCAGCACGGGAGCGAGGCTCGGCTTGAAGCAGAGGATCAGGCCGAGGATGAGCCCGCCGATGGCACCGCCGAAGGTCCAGATCATGGCGTTTTGATTCAAGCCGCCGGGCTGGTTGGCACCAGCGGTGCCGTAAGGCAGGATCTGGCTCCAAGCAAAGGCGGCCACAGCGACCATAATGGTCAGCAGCACGCCGGTCTTGATGACCGTGCCCTGCAGGGTCATGACGCCGCTGCCGCTTCGTGTCTGAGATTCGCTCTCGAAGTAGCTCTCGTTGAGAGCCGGGTTTCCAGTGGCCACTGATGGTCCTCCGCTGAGGGGCTGAGTTTATGACTGAGGCATTATAAGGTATATCGGGTTGCGGATGACAGCGGAATCCGTCACATGCTATTTTCGCTCCGGTTCCGGAGTACAGGCATGGCGCGCCGCCGCAGCACCGACTACATCATCTACCTCACTATTCGCTGCGTGGTGGCGTTTCTTCAAGCCGTCCCCGTGCGAATTGCGTTTCATTGCGCCAGCGGGCTCGGCTGGCTGGCGTATCGGGTCGACAAACGCCATCGCCTGGTGGCCGCGGAGAATCTGGGCCATGCGTTCCCGGAAAAGTCTCCGGCGGAGATCGATCGCATCGTCCGCAGCTGCTATGCACACTACCTGCGACTGCTGGTGGAGATCGTGCTGCTGCCGCGGAAATTTCGCTACGGGAACTGGCGGGGTTCGGGCCAGATTGTCAACCCGGTGCCGATTCTGGACGCGATGTTTTCGCCGCGGCCGGCATTGATCGTGACGGCGCATTTTGGCAATTGGGAACTCGCCGGGTTCGCACTGGGTGCCTTCGGGTTCCGCACCTACGCCATAGCCCGTGTCCTCGACAATCCCTACCTCGAAGACTTTTTCAAGCGGTTCCGGCAGGGGACCGGTCAGACGATCATCGCCAAGAAAGCGGACTTCGACCGGTTGGAAGGTGTGCTCAAAGCCGGCGGCAAGGTGGCCACGCTTGCTGATCAGGACGCCGGGGCACGTGGTGTGTTTGTCGACTTTTTCGGACGCCCCGCCTCGGCCCACAAAGCCGTCGCACTCATGGCCATCGAGTTCAATGCGAAGATGATCGTCGTCGGCGTACCTCGCACGCGGCAGCACGCTGAGGGCTTCTACTACGAGATCACCTGCGAGGATGTGATCGATCCGGAGGAGTATGCCGGGCGACCGGATGCCGTGAAGGCGATCACGCAGCGTTATCACGAAGCCCTCGAGCGGCTGATCCGCCGGCATCCGGAACAGTATTTCTGGATGCACCGCCGCTGGAAGTCGGTCCCCGCCGTGCGGCGTCGCATGGCGGCGTGAGGCTACGGCCGGTTCATCCCCACGAAGCTGCCGTCGTTGTCACGCGACAGGCTCCACAAAAACGCACCGACCTCGGGGCTCTCGAAAAAGAACCCGATGCTGTTGATCTTCACACGCCGCCCTTCGGCGGGGTTCCACCGAGAGCGCAGTGCCACTTTCATTTCCTTCACGAGGATCTCGCTCCGTTGCGCTTCGGTCAGCGTGCGATCCTGCTCGGGCGTGAGCCCCGGGCCACTGGTGGGCAGGCCGTCGCTGAGCAGATAGATCGTGTCGAGGCCATCGATCTTGCGGCGAAACGCGAGGTCGAACGCTTCATAGAGATTGGTGTCGCCTGCCGGCTGGATGGCCAGCAACTTTTCGCTAACGTCCTTGAGCGTCGCTTCGCCCTGATAGTTGATCCACTCCTGAGTCGCGTACAGATGCCTGGCGGTTTTCGAGAAGGTGATGATCTGAAACTTCTCCAACTCGGGCAGGCTCCGCATCACTTTGGTCAGCGTCTCGATCACAGTCGGCCACTTCTTCGGTGCCGGTGTCTTATCATCCAGCAGTTTCATGCTGCCCGACGCATCGACCAGAAACACGACTCGCCGACCTGTCATCGAGATCCCGGCAAAACGAGCGTCGCTGTCGATCCGCAGCTTGTCCACCTTGTCCGCGAGTTTGGCTTTGTCGCCCTGCAGGTCAACGATGGTGGCGTTGGTGTCGTCGATCTTCTTCTGCAGTTCGCGGATTGTGGATTGCGCCTGGCTGAGTGCGTCGCCGGTACGTTTCATGGTGGCGAGATTGGCCGTGGCTTTGGCGTTCTCCTGGCTCAGTGCGAGGTACTTGGCATCGAGATCGTGCAGCTTCTCGTCGGCGGTCTTGGTCTTCGCCATCAGGGCCGCACTCTCGGCTTCCCGCTGCCGCAGGAGCTTGTCGAGTTCGCTCTGGGCCTGCGTCGAGGTCGCGAGTTGGACACTGAGTTCCTTCGCGTCCTGCTGCTTGCGGATCAGTTCGGCCTGCACTTTGATCGCGTCGGCTTCCGTCGTGGCGAGCCGGGCCGCGGTGGAGGCAAGGTCTGTCGTGGCGATCGCGAGCTTGGACGTGAGAGCCACATTCTCCGCGGTCGTTGCCACGAGCTTGGCCTTCAACAGGTCGATCTCGGCGTTGAGTGCTTTGTGCGTGGCGTCGGCGGAATCGCGGGTGCTGAGCAGCGTCTGCCGCGTGCTGGTGAGATCCTCGAGTGCCGTCGCAGCCTTGGCCCGTTCATCGCCGGCGAGCCGCGTGTTCAGCAGCCAGAGCAGGGTGACGCAGCCGAGTGCGCAGCAGAAGACGTCGAGCATCCACATGCTGACGAGTGATGGTGGCGGCTTCCGTGTGCGCATGCTTGAATCCCGACGATCACGAAATCAGATTCCTCGCCGCCGGCGTGATCTTCGCCGGCTTCGGAATCGCAATCATCACAGTATCATGATGCCCGGTGGCGAGCGTACCGGAGCGGATGCGGGCATCGAGCGCGACAGCCGCTTCCGCTGCAGCATC
>JBGSSZ010000386.1:0-2761 GCA_041736785.1 Limnoglobus sp. | reverse complement strand
CTTCGGCACAACCACGGTGGGAAATCCGTTCGATTTCAATGACGACGGCACCATCGACGGCTCGACCGACTTCGCTCAGTTCGGCGGACGCTTCGGCAGAACCATCTGAGTGTCTGTGTGACGCTGTGGCGTATGGGTTCGCCACGGCGTCGTTTCGATTCCTGCCACTTCCGCCAGGTGACGGCCAGTACTTCATGATTGTTCAGCGCCGACCGAGACACCGTACCATGCTTCATTGTGAGCGCCTCGAAACGCGTGAGGTGCCTGCGGACCTGCGCGTAGTGAGCTACAACATCACCGCCACTGGAGGCACTGTCCGGGATGGTATCGTGGGCGTCCTCGGCGATTCCACCACTGCCAACGACCACGGCATCCTGGACACGATCGGCATGCAAACGGTCGGCGGCCTGACGCGCCCGGCCGACATCATTCTGCTCCAGGAAACCGACAGTAGTGCCAGCGCCGGCAAGACGGTAGCTTCGCGGCTGAACGCCTACTACGGCAGTTCACTGTATGTGGCAGGCACTGTGGTCGGGGGCACGACGGGGGGCGGAACCCAAGGTATCGTCTATCGCACCACCACCGTCGACCTGCTCGAACAGCTCCCCATCGGGACCACCAGCGGCAGTGGCGCAGCCCGGCAGCCGGTTCGCTACAAGGTCCGGGCCGACGGCAACACGACCGACATTTACATCTACAACGCGCACATGAAAGCATCGGACACGTCAGCCGATGCCCAGCGACGGCTCGTCGAAGCTCAGGCCATTCGTGACAATGCGGACGCACTGCCGAGCGATGCGCACATCCTCTACGTGGGCGATTTCAACTTCTATGACAGCAATGGCAGTGAGCCGGCTTACGGCAAACTCCGCGCGGCCGGCAACGCGCAAGCCGTGGATGTCGTCGCTCCTGCCGGCAACTGGAAGCGGGAAAGTAGCAACTGGGTTTCCATCTACACGCAGGCACCGTCGAGCAGTCCATCCGGAGGACTGGTCGGCGGCGGGCTGGACGATCGATTTGATTTCATCCTGATGACCGGTGAATTCACCGACGGAACCGGGATTGAATATGTCGGAGGATCGTACCGCACCTTCGGGAACAACGGATCTGTGGCGGTCAATGGCAGTGTCAACATCGGCTCCAATTCCTCCCTGAACAATATCCCGCTGAGCTCGACCGAACGCCAGGCGGTCCTCAATTACCTGACCACCGCTTCGGACCACTTGCCTGTAGTCGCGGATTTCTTTGTGCCCGATCAAACCCCCGGGTCTCTCCAGTTCTCATCCGCGGCGTTTACAGTCAGCGAGGCGAACTCCACTGCCACGATCACCGTCACCCGCACTGACGGCACCGCAGGACCAGTGTCGGTCAACTACATGGCCACGCCGGGCAGTGCGACACCAGCCCAGGATTTCACACCCGTGAGCGGGACACTGACCTTTGCCGACGGTCAGACCAGTGCCTCCATTGCGGTGCCGATTCACAACGATGAAATCGACGAGGCGGCCGAGACAATCGTGCTGAATTTGTCCACGGCGACCGGTGGAGCGCTCCTCGGCGCACCGGCCACAGCGATTCTGACGATCGTCGACAACGATCCCCCACCCAGCATTTTTGTTGCCGATGGAATCGCGGTTGAAGGCAACTCGGGAACGGTGCCACTGACGCTGACGGTCACGCTTTCCACAGCAAGTTCGCTGCCGATCTCCGTCAGCTACACGACGAACGATGTGACGGCGGTCGCAGTCAGTGATTACCAGGCTTCCAACGGCACAATCAGCTTCCAGCCAGGTGAAACCGTCCAATTCATCACCGTCCAAGTCGTCGGCGATACCCTCATCGAACCGGACGAAACCTTCGAACTCAGTCTCAGCAATCCCATCAACGCACTCACGGGGGATTTACTCGGTCTCGCAACGATCTCGGATGATGACAGTGGCGATGTCCGGCTGTCGGTGGGGACTCCGCGGACGGATTCCGCGACTGGTCCCGATCTCATGGGTCCCGCCGCTGCCGGCAGCATGATCTATGTTCCGATCCGGCTCCAGGTCACGAAACTCGGCGGCCTCAACGCCACCAACATTTCCTCCACAAACATCGCGGTCGGCTTCGACAATACCCGTCTCGAATATCTGGGGGCTTTCCGCGGCGGAGTCCTCGATACCACATCCTCATTCGCTCCGCCGTCAGTCAGCACTGGCAGTCTGCGACTGAGTTCCTTCGACAGCAATGGCACTGAATTCAGTCTTGACCAGGGCGCCGAAGGAGATCTCTATATCGTTCAATTCGTCGTCCGGGACAACGCCAATGGCAATGCCAATGTGAATCTCCTGCAGAACCTGACTGCACCCACGTTCTCGACTCGACTCTCGGCACCGAGCGGGACAATCTACTCAATTCTCCCGCAACCGACCAATGGTGCCGACGATCCAGCGATCGATCGTGAGATTCCCACCACGAACAGCGTCCCACTGACAGTCAGTGGATTCACGGTCAATGGTGGTGACCCGCAGCGCAGCCGGGTTGCCCGCGTGCAATTGACCTTCAATGGCGATGTCACCCTGAGTCCGTCCAACTTCCAGTTGACCAACACCACGACCGGAATGCTCTTCACCGGCTTGATCGGCGTGCTGCCGCAGACCGTCAATGGCCAGACCGTCGCCACGCTGAGCTTCAGCGGAACCGGCACCGAGTTTGGCTCCTTGGAGGATGGGCGCTACACTCTGACGGTCACCGGTGTGAGCGGCCTCACCGGTCCCAA